>CANRME010000030.1 GCA_947631655.1 uncultured Bacilli bacterium
CATAAGTTTTTATTTTTTTAAATATTTTTTATTAGGTGATTATTTTGTCTTATTTAATAGAATTAATAAAAAGTATGTTATTCTTTACAGGAAGTTATTCTAATAATGTATTCCCAAATCCTCTAAGTAAAGAAGAGGAAGAAGAATGCATAAATAAAATGATTTTAGAACATGATAAAGAGTCCCGAGCTCGTCTTATCGAACATAACCTTCGTTTAGTAGCTCATATCGTTAAAAAATTTGAAACTTCAACCACTGATACTGACGACTTGATAAGTATTGGTACTATTGGACTTATAAAAGGAATAGATTCCTACTCCTTAGATAAACAAACGAGAATAACAACATATGCCGCTCGCTGTATTGAAAATGAAATTTTAATGTACTTTAGAGCTAATAAAAAACGAGAAGGTGATGTTAGTTTAAACGATCCTATTGGATTTGATAAAGATGGTAATAAAATTACCCTCGTAGATATTTTAAAAGATGACTCTAAAGATATTTCTGAAGAAGTAAACTTAAAAGATAATATTTCTCTTCTTTTAAAATACTTAAGTGTTTTAAATGAAAGAGAGAAAACTATTATTATCAGAAGATATGGTTTATTTAACTATAAAGAAATGACTCAAAAAGATATTGCTAAACAAATGAATATATCTCGTAGTTATGTATCTCGTATTGAAAAGCGAGCTATTACCAAAATATTAAAAGAATTTATTAAAGATAAAAGAGAATTTTAAAAAGAAATGACATAACATCATTTCTGACTTATAAATTAAGCCGCAGTTAAAACTGAACGAAATGAGCTGTTTTGATACCATCCACCATAGCCTGAAGATACTCTGAACACTCCCGCACTACTTGTATTGCCGTACATACCACCGCGTAGAATCCAAGGGTTTGCACTGGAATCTATGTGTGGAAAAGCAGCGTAGTCTGAGTTCCATGCTCCAGTAAGATTATTAAATGTTTGCATTATTTCTTTTGTTGCATCTCCTAAATATCCTCGTTCTTGAGTTATCATTTCATCATCATAGGCATATATATCATAATATTTAGGGTCAGGTAAAGAACTTGCGTTAAATCCACTATTTCCTAAACTAACATCCGGTTTACCATCTTGAAGGATTACTCCCATTAGATATTCTTGTGCTCCACCACTCATATCATATATTCCATATATATTTCCAGTTGTACTAGCATTTACTCCACCGGTATTCCATCTTTTATCTTCGTCACATTTTGCTTCTGAACCATCATCTGCGATATTCCATTGAACAGCAGCACTTACTGTATCACCCGCACAACCAGTATATGTTCCTCCATCATTATTTGTTACTCCGTGACTTGCGGCACCTTGTGCTGTATTATTTATCCAAACTTCACATTCGTTAAAGTCCATACCATCAATATTACATGTATTTTCATCTTTATATATGCCATATAAACTTTGCGTTAAATATGCTACCGCTCCCCATTCCATGTTCTTCATAACTCGGGTATCAACTTCACCATGTTTTAAATTATATTTATTCCCTTCTTTACTTAACGCTTGTTCGGCAATAAATGCTGATGATACACTTTTATTTATCATACTAGTCTTCCCTGGTAATATTGTTATTTCATTTATTTTACCTACGAATCTTCCGTTTTCATCCATCGGATCACTTGGTTCAAATTTCCCAATCCATATTCCTTTTAGTTCGGTCCCATTATCTTCCGTTGTTCCTTTGAAAGTAAAAGCAGGATGCGTATACCATTCACCATTACTTGCTTCTTCTCCTTCTTTGTTTAAACAACTTTCAGTTATTGTTCCATCTCCATTATTGGTATAGGTACATTTTATATTTCCGGTATTTTCTATTCCTTTTTCGAATTTAATATTAATTATTTGTTTTGGTGTACTACTTTTATATTCGGCATTAAATAACTCATATTTATATCTTGGAATCCAGACATACATTTGTAATATTTCATCCATTGGGATTTGTTCTCCTGATATATCTTCTCTTAATTTATTATTGCTGTCAAAGTATTTTGCTGTTACTCCTTCTTTTGTATTATCTACTAATACTGCATTCCCCCATCTATGGTCTTGATAATTGTACCAATCACTATCTACATCTGCTACATATACATTTCCATCATTATCATATACTACTGGTATCATTCCTTGATATAGTTCTGGGGGATTTGGTAAGTTTCCTGTTATAAAGTAGACATTACATTTATCTTGTTTGGTTATTTTTAAAGAGAGTTCCCATTTTGTATTATCAAATACTCCACTACTTCCATTTTCACATGTTATATGTGAAAATATTTTTCCACTTTCTTTATCTGGAAAAGTTTCTGATGTGGTATCTTTTTCGCCATCTACATATAAAGATATTTGAATATCTTTACTATAGAATTTATCTACAGTAGTATATATAATTCTTTTATTATATTTTATTTGATATATGGCATAACTACTTCCTATGGCAACAATTAATAATAAAGATATTACACCTATTATTATTTTATTTTTATTTCCTTTTTGAATTTTATTTAATTCTTTTTCTGGGTTAAAAATTCTCATACTAAACCTCCAATGATATGCATATTTTACCTATATATTATATTTTAGGTAAAATATACCTATTTGTCAATAGTTAAATATTACCTATCTTAAAATGTAATTGGAGGTTTATATGAATAGATTAAAAGAATTAAGAGAAGATAATGATATATACCAAAAAGACATTGCTAAATATTTAAATGTTGACCAAAGTAACTATAGTAAATATGAATTAGAAAAGATTAACATACCCGTTTCAATTCTAAGAAAATTAGCTGATTATTATAATACTAGTATCGATTATATTTTATATCGGACAGATGAACGAAAACCTTATAAAAAAAGTATTATTAATGATAAGTAATATTTGTTATAATAATCTTAGGTGAGATGTATGGATGTTTTAGTTGTTGGTGGTGGAGCTTCTGGTTTAGTTAGTGCAATTACTGCTGCTAAAAGCGGATGTAAAGTTACCATTTTAGAAAAGAATAGTAAATGCGGTAAAAAATTACTTGTTACCGGAAATGGACATTGTAATTATTGGAATGAATTACAAGAAATAGATAAATATCATACTAATAATCCGGAATGTTTTACGCCAATTTTTAATTTAGCTAAAGATAAAGTATTAAACTTTTTTAAAGAATTAGGAATTATTCCAAAAATTAAAAATGGTTATTACTACCCCTCTTCTAACCAATCTATAAGTATTTTAAATGCTCTTTTAAATTTAGCTAAATATTATAAAGTAAATATTGTTTATGAAGAAGAAGTAACAAGTATTAAAAAAAATCATAAATTTTTAGTTAAAACCTTAAATAATAGTAATGAAGCTGATAAAGTTATTATAGCTACTGGAAGTATGGCTTCTATTAAAGATAAGAGCGTTACTGGTTATGATCTAGCTTCTTCTTTAGGCCATACTATCGTTCCCCTACTGCCTTCTTTAGTCCAATTAAAAAGTAATGACCATTTATGTAAAGAATTAAAAGGTGTTAGATGTGATGTTAAATTGTCTTTATATGAAGATAATAACTTAATTAAAGAAGAAATGGGAGAATTACAATTTACGGATTATGGACTTAGTGGAATATGTGTTTTAAATTTAAGTAGATATATAAGTATTGGTTTAGAAGATAATAAAAATGAAGTAATTAAAATAAATTTCTTATCTTGGTTAGAAGAAGATACTTTAAGTTTTATTTCTAATCAAAGTAATAAACTTCCCTACTATACAATTAGTAATATTTTAGATGGAATGTTAAATTATAAAATTGGTAATGAAATTTTAAAAAAATGTAATATTAAAGCTAATGCAAAATTAGAAGATTTGGATAACCATAGACTTAATCTATTAATAGAATATCTTACCAAATATCCAGTAGAAATTACCGGAACTAGAAACTTAACCGATGCTCAAGTATGTCGAGGTGGTATTTCTTTAAAGGAAATAAACCCTAGTACAATGGAATCAAAACTTGTTAAAGGACTATATTTTACCGGAGAAGTTTTAGATGTTGATGGAGATTGTGGTGGTTATAACTTAGGATTTGCTTGGATGAGTGGTTTAATTGCTGGTAAAAGCGTTAGTAAGGAGAAGTAAAAATGAAAGTATTAGTAATACCTACATGGTACCCCATAGATAGCGATTCTTTATTAGGAATTTATCATAAAGAGTTTACGGAAAGCTTAAATAAAAATCCTAGTATTACAGCTGATATGCTATTTATAAGTAGACAAAGAATTACCTCTTTTTATAAGTTTCCTTTTATGAAAAAGAAAAATATTATAAAAGAAAAAAATTATAATGTCTATATATATAAAATGTTAAATGTCGGAAGAATCAGTAATAAATTACAATTAAATAATTATGTTAAAGTTTTAAGAAAAGCTTTAAACTGGTATATTAAAGAAAAAGGTCGTCCTGATGTTATTCATGCCAATATTACAATTCCCGCTGGCTATGCGGCATCTATTGTCGGTAAAGATTTAAACATTCCGGTTTTAGTTCAAGAACATGCTTCTTATTTTAATAGATTTTTTGAAAATGCTAATAAGAACCTTGGCAAATATGTTTTAGATAATAGTTACTTTACTGTTGTAAGTAAATATATGGTTAAAGAAATGCAAAAATATACAAAGAACGTCGACTTACTACCTAATATCGTTGATACTTCCGTATTTAAACCCAGCCCTCATCAAAAAAGCAATTGCATTAATCTAGTTATTGCCTGCGCTTTAAGACAAGGTAAAAAAATTGAAGATATATTCGCTGCTATGCAAATATTAATTAATAATAATTATCAAGTTCATTTAGACATTGTAGGTGATGGTTATTTAGAAAATTACTATAAAGATTTATGTACCAAACTAAACCTAAATAATTACGTCAGTTTTTTAGGAAGAAAAGGCAAAAAAGACGTTGCTAAAATTATAGCTCGAAATGATATTTATGTTATAAGTAGTGACATAGAAACATTTGCTATCGGAGGTATTGAAGCTTTAGCTTGTGGAATTCCCGTCGTATCAACCAGATGCTTAGGTCCCGAAACTTATTTAACTAATGAAACTGGAGTATTCTGCGAAGTAGGAAATCCTCAAAGTATGGCAGAGGCTATTCTAAAATGTATTAATACTAAATATGATACCAAAAAACTTTTAAATACTGCTCAAAAATTTAGTAGTGAAGAAATTGCCAAACATGCTTTAAAAATGTATGAAAAAATAATCAAGTAAAAAGAGTATTTTCTACTCTTTTTCAATTTCATATTTAATGAAGAAAGGGCGGAAAATATATTTATCTTCTTTCCCCCGTTCATAGTGATAAACATTATAACCAAAACCATTACATTCACTAACTATACCATCATCATATTCATATATAATCTTTGCTAAACAAAATTGTGGTTCATTTTCCGTTAAACTCATAGTTAAATCCCACCCCCATATAATCACTAAAGTTATCACTAAGGCCCAAAAGATAGAACAAAAAACTGTTTTAACATAATTTGGTTTAAACTCTTTTAAAAAATCATCAGCCATCTCATCATCATGTAGATGCGATTTTACTTTTTTAGAAAAATCTTTCGTAAATAAATCCGTTAATAACTCAGGTTCCCCTTCACCATATACTTCTTCTTTCGGTTCTTCTACTTTTTCTAATTTAACATCTTTATTAACCTTAGATTCAGATGTTTTTATTTCGTTTAAATTATCTTCTTTTTTAGTTTTCGACTTCACTGCTTTAGGAGTTTCTTTTTTCTTAGCAGTAGAACTTTTAGTAGTTGTTTTTGTACCCTTATTTGTTGTAGTTTTATTTTTAGAAGTACTTACCTTACTTTTAGAAGTAGTTTTCTTTTTAGCACTACTTTTTTTAGTAGTGGTTGTCTTTTTTGCTGCTGTACTACTGGTTTTCTTTTTAGGAGTACTTGTCTTTTTTACCTTCTTTTCTTCTTCCATACTTCCATCCTCTTCTAGTTTAACTATATTTTAATTATAACATAATAAATACAAGAACAAAAGAAAAATAATTATGTTGACATTTACTATAATTATTCATCTCCACTTTTTAATACGGCTAAGAAAGCTTCTTGCGGAATTTCAACACTACCGACCATTTTCATCCGTTTTTTACCTTCTTTTTGTTGTTCTAGAAGTTTTTTCTTCCGCGAAACATCGCCACCATAACATTTAGCTAAAACATTTTTCCGCATCGCACTAATATTTTCTCTCGCAATTACTTTACTACCAATACTAGCTTGAATCGGAACTTGGAATAATTGTCTAGGAATAATTTTTCTAAGACTAGTAACAATTCTTTTACCTCGATCATAAGCAAAATCTTTATGAACTATTAAAGATAAAGCATCTACTATTTCTCCATTAATTAAAATATCCATTTTAACTAAGTCACTTTCTTTATAACCAATAAATTCATAATCAAAAGAAGCATACCCTTTAGTAGTACTTTTTAAACGGTCAAAGAAGTCATAAACAATCTCCGAAAGAGGAATATCATAATGAATATTAACTCTGGTTTCATTAATATAATCCATACTAACATAAACTCCTCTTTTGTCTTGACATAATTCCATAATCGCTCCAATATACTCACTAGGAACAAAGATATTCGTTCTAATATAAGGTTCTTTAATCCTACTTATTTTTACTTTATCTGGCATTTTACTAGGAGAAGAAACACTAATTACTTCCCCATTAGTCATAGTTACTTCATAAATAACACTAGGACTCGTTGCAATTATATCAATATCGAATTCTCTTTCAATCCGACTCATAATTATTTCCATATGTAAAAGGCCTAAAAAACCGCAACGAAATCCAAAACCTAAAGCATCCGATGTCTCAGGTTCAAAAACTAGGGAAGCATCATTTAATTTTAATTTTTCTAATGCCTCTTTTAAAGCTGGATATTTATTTGGAATTGTTGGAAATAACCCCGAATAAACCATTGGTTTCATTTCATGGTAACCAGGTAAAGAATCTGTTGCTGGATTATCTTCTAAAGTAATCGTATCTCCTACTTTGACATATTCAATTTCTTTAATTGAACCCGCAATCCATCCAACTTCTCCACACACTAGCTTCTCTTTTTTTACCTCTTTCGGCGTATTTACACCTAACTCCGTAAGTTCATAAACCTTACCACTAGCCATCATTTTAATTTTATCTTTAACCTTTAAACTACCAGATACTACTTTTACTAAAGCAACTACTCCTCTATAAGCATCAAAATAACTATCAAATATTAAAGCTTTAGTAGGTTCGCTAGATAAGTCTTTTGGAGCTGGTACTCTTTCTATCACCGCATCTAATAACTCTTTAACTCCTACTCCTGTTTTCCCAGAACAAAGAAGTATTTCCTCTTCTTTAAAACCTAAAACACTACATAACTCTTTAGTAACTTTAGGAACATCAGCATTAGGTAAATCTATTTTATTAATAACGGGAATTATCGTTAAATTATTTTCCATGGCTAAATAAAGATTAGCTAGGGTTTGCGCTTCTATACCTTGGGCAGCATCAACAACTAAAATTGCTCCCTCACAAGCTGCTAAACTTCTACTTACCTCATAAGAAAAATCGACATGACCGGGAGTATCTATTAAGTGTAAAACGTAATCTTCATTATGATAATTATAATGTAGTTCTACCGCATTTAACTTAATCGTAATACCTCTTTCTCTTTCTAAGTCCATACTATCAAGTAATTGGTCTTTCATTTCTCTTTTACTTACACCACCAGTTATTTCTAATATGCGGTCAGCTAGTGTACTTTTCCCATGATCAATGTGCGCAATAATGGAAAAATTTCTAATATGGTCTTGTTTCATATATGTCACCTACTTATCTATTATACAAAATAAATTTAAAAAAAGATATTACATCTTTCTTCGAAAATCAATATTATCCAAAATATTTCCTATATCATAACCATCTAAATTTAATAAATCACTTACTTTATATAAAGGATATTTCTTTTCTCTTATTAAAAATGTTACGATTGATTCTAAGTCCGTTAAACCTTCTTTTTTAATTTGCATATTATTATTTAAAATACTACGATTATCTTTAAAATAATTATCTAATTTAGTTAAATAAAATGCTCTAAAATGATTTCTTACTATTTTATTGTTTTCTAAAATAGATAGATAAGCTATTAAATGTCCTATGCAAATATTTTCTACTTCTTCATATTCTAAATTATATTTTATTGTAAAATAACTAGTTGCTTCTTTTACTACTTTTAAATAATCATAAATATTTCTTTCCATTTCTTACTTCCTTACTAACATTCTTCGAGCTGTTTTATAATCTGCTACAATCTTATAATTATGTGATAACTTTTCTATATAATCAGCAATAAATTCATTTGGTAAATCCTTTTGATACAATAACCATACTTTATGCATTAAATTGGCATCAGTTATTCTAAAAGTATTTATAAAAGTATCTTCTAATTTATCACTGTTTTCTAAATTATAATTTTTTAATGATATTCTAAAAGCTAAATAGAAGAACATATAAATTAAAGAAGCTTTATCTAATTCTTTCGTAAATAACAAATCACTATCAAAATATTTATTACAATAAAATATGTCTGACCATGTATTATTAATCAATATAGTAGATATATCAGCACTTCTAATATTTTTAATTTGCAACCCACTATAATCAATATAATATAACCCTTTTTTCGTCACCAAAATATTATTTATACTACCTATGTCCGGCATTATGATACCTTCACTATTCGCCCTATCTATAATTTTTTCCAAATCTTTAAATATATAAGCCAATAATTCTAAATTATAGTAAGCACCCGAAGGTATAACATCATACAAATATCTATCTAATTCAATCCCATCTATTTTATTAGAACTAAAACCAATATATTCATCATCCATATAAAGTAAATGTTTAGGTTTTTCAATATGATACAAATTTAATCCTTCGGATAACCTTACACGTTCTTCTTCTGATGTTCTAACTACTCTTAAAGGATTAAATACTTTATACATTAAATTATCTTTACTACACACTAAGGAAGTAGTATTACTTACTAGCTTCATATTTTTAAAATCTTCCAAAGTTACATATTTCTTTTCCATATTAAAAACCCCTTTTAGTTACTTGATATATTAACATAAATACCAGTAAAGTGCAATAATTTTTAAACTTCATATCTAATTAGTGTTATAATATTTATGAATTATAGGAGGAATACATGGAAAAGAAGAAAAAAGACATTGTTAAAATGTTACTCAACCAAAATTTAGAAGAAAAAGATGAGGAAGAAATTCTAGACTTATTGATTAATGAACCAATATCTATTGATGTTGATAAAGAAACGGACAAACACTTAACCTTTGGCGAAAAAGTCGCCGATAAATTTAGTGCCATAGCTGGTAGTTGGGCATTTATTATCGGTTTTTGCCTATTTTTAATTATTTGGATTATCGTAAATGGTTTTTTATTAGCTAATGCTGCTGATCCTTACCCATTTATTTTACTCAATTTATTACTTTCTTGCTTAGCATCCTTACAAGCTCCAATTATTATGATGAGTCAAAATAGACAAGCTAAAAAAGATACGATTAGAAATAAAAATGATTATCGGACCGACTTAAAAAGTGAATTAATCCTAGAATCCTTACATGATGACCTGGAAAAGATTTTAAAAAATCAAAAAAAGATTTTAGATTATATTGAAGAAAAGAAAAAGTAATACTACTTGTAAAAAATTAAGTTTTATGATATATTGTATACAGATGAAGGAAACTTCATATAATAAAAATGGAATACTTAACTTTGCTAGTTCAAGTACTTACCATTATTGGGAAAAGCACTTAATCTATTACTAGATTGAGTGCTATTTTTTTATGCATAATATCAATATAGATGCTATTAATAAAATGATAATCAAAATTAGAAATACGATTAATAAATCTTTTTTCTTCATATTATCAAGCCTCCTTCCTAAAAGAAGTCGGCAAGCACTCGAACAATTAAGTATTCCTATTTAAATTATAACAAATAAATATTCTTAACGCAAATAAAAAGAGATTATTTATGGTTATTAATCTCTTCTTTTATAGTTTTAATAAATTCCTTTAAACTAATGCTTACTTGTTCTTCACTACCATACTTACGATAGTTTACACTATCACTTTCTTTTTCTTTATCTCCTAAAACTAAAGTATATGGTATTTTATTAGTTTGACTCTCTCGCATCTTATAGCCAAGTTTTTCTTCTCTTTCATCAAGATTAACTCTTAAACCAGATTCCTTTAAAGCATCAACAACACTTCTTGCATATTCTAAATGATAAGTATTATTTACCGGAATAACATTAACTTGAACGGGACTTAACCAAGTAGGAAGAACTCCTTTAGTTTCTTCAAGTAAAAAGGCTGTAAATCTATCGAATGTTCCAAATATTGCTCTATGTATAACCACTGGTATTTGTTTATTACCCTCATTATCAATATAAGATAATTCAAATCTTCTTGGTAATAAGAAATCTAATTGACAAGTAGATAAAGTCACTTCTGGCCCTACCGCCGGTTTTACTTCCACATCTAATTTAGGTCCATAAAAGGCCGCTTCCCCAATGGCTTCATAAAATGGAATACCAAATTCTGTTAATACTTCTCTTAGTTTGTTTTCAGCATTGTTCCACATTTCATCGTCATCGAAGTATTTTTCTTTATCTTCTGGGTCTCTTAGTGATAATCTAAATTTATAATTTTTAAGACCAAAATCTTTATAAACATCTAATATTAGTTCGACAACTTTTTTAAATTCTTCCCCTATTTGATCAGGTCTTACAAAAAGGTGAGCATCATTTTGACACATACATCTTACACGTTCTAGTCCTTTAACCGCCCCACTTGCTTCATATCTAAAATCGGTAGCAAATTCTCCAATCCGAATTGGTAAGTCTCTGTAAGAATGTAGTTCATTTGCATAAACCAACATATGATGTGGACAGTTCATTGGTCGAAGCACAAACTCTTCATCATCAACTTTCATAGATGGGAACATATTTTCTTTATAGTGATCCCAATGTCCTGAAGTTTTATATAAATCGACCGTCCCAACACAAGGAGTGTAAACATGTTTGTACCCTAAGGCTTGTTCTTTACGATAAATATAGTTTTCTAGTTCTTTTCTTACTAATGCTCCATTAGGAAGCCATAAAGGCATACCCTTACCTACTAAATCGTGAGTCATGAAAATACCTAAATTTTTACCGATTCTTCTATGATCTCTTTCTTTGGCTTCTTCTAATTCTTTTAAATAAGCATTTAAGTCTTCTTCCGTTTTAAAACAAACGCCATAAACTCTTTGTAACATTTGGTTTTTAGCATCGCCCTTATAGTAAGCTCCAGAAACTTTTAGTAATTTAAAGTATTTACATTCTTTTACAGTCTCTACGTGTGGTCCCCGACAAAGATCGGTAAAATCTCCTTGGGTATAAGCACTAATCACCGTATCATCTTCCATATTATTAATTAAATCAATTTTATATGGGTCATCTTTAAACATATCAAGTGCTTCTTCACGAGATAGCTCTTTTCTTATAATTCTCTTACCATCTTTACTAATCTTTTTCATTTCTTTCTCAATAGCTGGTAAATCTTCTTCCGTAAGTTTTTTATCTCCTAAGTCCATGTCATAATAAAATCCTTCTTCGATTACTGGACCAACCCAAAACTTAGCTTCTGGATATAAATGTTTTACCGCTTGGGCAAGTAAGTGGGCACAGCTATGGTTTAAAACACTTAATTTTTCATCTTCTTTAATATTTTGCATAATTTTTTCCTTCCTTCTTAAAATAAAAAAACCACATAATGCTCAAAGGAGCAATATATGCGGTACCATCCTTTATTTTACTTAATTATATATAACGGTTTTACCCGAGGAATCATTTCCTATTCCTAACTACCAAAGTAGTAATTATTTAAGTTCTAACTTATTTCCACC
>CANRME010000031.1 GCA_947631655.1 uncultured Bacilli bacterium
AAATCATATACTGGAGACATTAAAATTTTTGGTTTAGATAACCGTAAGAATGAGAGTGAAATAAAAGAAGATATCGGCGTTGTATTAGATGATATGTTTTTTCCTGAAATTCTTACTCCAAATGATATCAATAATACAATGAATGGTATTTATAAAAATTGGGATTCTAAAATGTTTAATGATTATTTAAAAGAATTTGCTTTACTGCCTAATAAACAAATTAAAACTTTTTCTAAAGGTATGCGTAAAAAACTAGAAATTGCAACCGCCCTATCTCATCATCCTAAACTTTTAATATTAGATGAACCAACCTCTGGACTTGATCCCGTGGCTCGAGCCGAAGTAATCCAAATATTTCAAAGTATCTTAGAAAAAGAAGAATGTTCAATCTTACTTTCTAGTCATATTACTACCGATTTAGAACATATTGCAGATTATATAACTTTTATAAATAATGGTGAAATTATATTATCTAAAACAACTAATGAATTATTAGATAATTATGGAATTGTAAAATGTAGTGAAAAAGAATTTAAAAATATTAATAAAAAAGATTATCTTAAATATAAAAAATCAAAATATGAATACGAGGTCTTAATTTCTAATAAAAAAGAATTCAAAACTAAATATAATATTTCAATAATTGATAAAATAACTTTAGATGACCTTATGGTTTTAATGATTAAGGGGGAAGAATAATGATAGGATTTATAAAAAAAGATTTAGCCATGATTAAAAGTAACTTTAAATTATTAGGAGTACTTCTTATCGTCTATGCTATAATGGGTTTAATGGAAAAAATGGATATCTCCTTTATCTTACCATTTATGTGTGTCATGATAATGGTTTCTTCATTTAGTTATGATAACTATAATAAATGGGATGCTTATTCTATCTCCCTACCCAACGGCAGAAAAAATAGTGTTAAATCTAAATATCTAACAACCATTTTAATGACTCTCATTGTTGCTATAATTACAACTCTTTTATCTTTTGCTATTTCTTATATTAATATCAAAACTATTAATTATGAACAAATATTAGTAACAATGCTTGGTACTGTTTTTGGTACCCTTCTCGTTTTAACAATTATGTACCCTATTATCTATAAGTTTGGTCTTGAAAAAGCCAGAATTGGTATTTTTCTTCTCGTCTTTGGTATCGTAATTATTGGTAGTTTACTAGCCAGTTATATCGATTTATCCAGTATTTTTAAATCATTATCTTTTCTAGAAAATTATTTAGTAATTATTCTAATCCTATTAACTATTATAATGGTTTATGCTTCTTATAAAATATCTCTAAAAATATTTAGTAAAAAAGAGTTCTAGAAAAAGAACTCTCACTTTATGTCCTATAAAATACTCGAGTATTTTTATATAATTCTTTTTAGAAAGGAAGAAGTTTATGAATCAAGAAAAAATCGGTAAATTTATTGCAACCTGTCGAAAAGAACAAAATTTAAACCAAGAACAACTCGCCGAAAAATTAGGAGTATCATCTAAATCAATAAGTCGTTGGGAAAATGGAAGAACTCTTCCCGATTACGCCATAATAAAAGATTTATGTAAAACTTTAAACATAAGTATTAATGAATTATTTAGTGGTAAAAAAATAGAAAGTAAAAACTTTAAAGAAATTGCTGATAACAATCTATTAAATGCTTTAGAAAATAGTTCCTTTACTCTAAAAGAAAAAATAAAATATTATGGAGATAAATGGGATAAAGAACATTTCTTTGAATTAACTATTGCCATGATTATTATTATTGGATTTATAATTTATGGTTTTATAAAAGATAATGGAATACAATTTATATTTATGATTATTGGTTTTACTTATGGAATATGGGAAAATAATAGAAAGAAAGCTTATATTGAAAGAAATGCTTATAAACAAATAAAAGATAAAAAGTAAACCTTTAGTGTGTTTAAAAATTATCTATTAAATGTTATAGTTATTTTCCGAAAGGAGAAATATTATGAACCAAGAACGTATTGGTAAATTTATTGCTAAACAAAGAAAATTAAAAGAATTGACCCAAGAAGAACTAGCGGAAAAACTAGGTATTACTAAAAATGCCGTCAGTAAATGGGAACGAGGATTATGTTTAATGGATATGTCCTTATTAAAACCTCTTAGTGAAATATTAGGTGTATCTATAAATGAAATCCTAGCGGGTGAAAAAATAGAAGAAAAGGATATTCCAAAAAAGAGTGAAGAAAATATTATTAAATTAACGGAATTAGTAAATTTAAAATCGATGAAATATGGAATTATTGGGATGGCTTTATTCTCTATCGTTTTAATACTAATCGCTTTTTTTAAAGATACTAATATGGCATCTATTGTTAGCTTATTATGTGCTTATAACTGTGTTACCTTCTTAAGTCGTTATAAAATAAGAAAAGATAATACTGACCTATTTATCGGTATAATGTTTTTTTGTGGCGTTATTTGTAATACCATCGCTTTTATTCTTTCCTAGCAATAATTTAAGTAATGTTTTATAATAATTACCAAGAGATGATTTAAAATGATTATTAATACCGGAATGCGTACTGATATACCCGCTTTTTATTCTAAATGGTTATTAAATAGAATAAAAGAAGGATACGTTTATGTAAGAAATCCTTACTATCGTCATCAAGTAACTAAATATAGTTTAAACCCTAATGTTGTTGATTGTCTTGCTTTTTGTACTAAAAACCCTCGTCCTTTACTACCCTATTTAAAAGAATTAAATAAATATAAACAATTTTGGTTTGTTACGATAACTCCCTATGGTAAAGATATTGAACCAAATGTTCCCGATAAAAAAGAAGTAATAGCAGATTTTAAAAAATTATCTACTCATTTAGGTAAAAATGCTGTTGCTCTTCGCTATGACCCCATCTTCATAAATGAAAAATTTGATGTTAATATGCATATAAAATGCTTTGCTAAACTACTAAGCGAACTTAAAGGTTACACGGATGATTGTACTATAAGTTTTATTGATATGTATGATAAAGTAAAAAGAAATGCTCCCAATCTAAGACCACCAACTATAGAAGAACAGATTGAACTTGCTAAAGCCTTTGCTAAAATTGGTAAAGAAAATAATATAACCATTCACGCTTGTTGTGAAAAATCATTTTTAAAAGATTATGGTTTAGATATCACTGGCTGTATGAGTAAAGAAATTATAGAAAAAGCTATAGGTAACAAATTAAATGCTCCTAAAAATAAAAGTAAACGTATCGGTTGTAATTGTTTGCTTGGTAATGATATTGGTGCTTATAATACTTGTATGCATTTATGTACTTATTGCTATGCCAATGCTAATCCCTCTTTAGTTAAAGAAAATTTTAAAAAACACGATCCTCACTCCCCTTTTCTAATTGGCAACTTAGAACCCGAAGATAAAATTACGAAAGCTAAACAGGAAAATTGGATAAATAAGCAAATTAGTTTCTTAAATTAATCTTTTATGTTATTATATTTATAGAAATGGAGGATTTATGAAAAAAGGTCTTAAAATTACTTTAATTGTTATAGGAGTTTTATTATGTTTAGTTATCGTTGATACCTTACAAGCTAAAATATTTAATAATGCTCCCCTATTAAAAATAAGAGAAAATTTAGATGGCGGAAACACTGATTACATTGATAAAGGTATATTTGTTAATTTCTATCATTGTAATAACGATGAAAAAAATACTACTTGGAAATGGACAAAATATGCTTGTCCCGTTTCTGTAAAAACTCTTGATTTAACTTGTTTAAAAAATGAATTAGGAGGTTATATTACTTCTGAAAAAGTTACCCTTAAAGAAGAAAAACTAGAAAACATAATTAAATATAATGAAGAAGATGTTGAATACTCTTATGTTATGAAAAGTAAGTTAGGTATTTACATCATTATTAAAGCTACTGATAATCCTATAAAAGAATTAGATAAATACTTCGCTAAAGAGTATAAAGGATACCTTACAACTACTAATAACGACTATAAGATTTATGTTTATAATAATGAAAACGACTTTAATTTAGATGATACTATAGAAAACTGTTTAGTAGATTAAATTAGAATTACTTTTAATAACCACTATAAAATTTAAATTAGTTTAAATATATTTTTAAACTTTTTTTCTTTTTGTCTTGACGAACATAGGTTTGCTGATATATAATTATTTTACAAGTAGAAAATAAGGAGGTTTTATAAAATGAACGAATTGATAATAAGTAATACTAAAATTGAAGATATGATCTATGAAATAAGAGGTAAACAAGTTATGCTTGATTCTGATTTAGCTAAACTTTATGAATGTAAAAACGGAACAAAATCTATTAACCTAGCAGTTAAAAGACATAGTAAAAGATTCCCTGAGCGTTTTATGTTTCAACTTACATTAGAAGAAACTAACGAATTGCGGTTTCAATCTGAAACCGCAAATAATATGAGTAGGAGTTTACCATATGCATTTACAGAACAAGGTGTTGCAATGTTAGCAACGATTTTAAATACAAGTGTTGCTGAAGAAATTAGCATTGCTATTATGGATGCTTTTGTTAAAATGCGAAGATATATTTCCACTAATTTAATTGAACAAAAATATATTAATAATCAAGTTTTAAAAAATACCGAAGATATTAAGTTATTACAAGAGTCATTTAATAAATTAAATGAAAAACAAAAGATTAGTGAAATATATTTTAATGGTCAAATATTTGATGCTTATTCTAAAATATTAGATATTTTTAAAAAAGCTAAAAATAACTTAATTATAATTGATGCTTATGCCGATAATACTTTATTAGATATTGTAAAAAGATTAAATATAAATGTAACGATAATAACTAAAGCAAATAATTTATTAACAAAACAAGATATTGAAAAGTATAATAAACAATATCATAATTTGAGTGTTAAATATGATAATACCTTTCATGATAGATATTTTATCTTAGATAAAACAGAAGTATATCATTGTGGAACAAGTATTAATCGAATTGGGTATAAAACATTTTCCATTACTTTAATAAATGATAAAGATATATGTAATTTATTATTAAATAAGATAACTAATGTAACCTAAAACTTGAACTCAACTTCTAATTCGTGTTAAATTTAGAATAATTATAGTATCTTGTAGAGGAAAGGAGCAAAAAATATGAATCAAGAACATATCGGTAAATTTATTGCTAAATGCCGAAAAGGAAAAAATTTGACCCAACAAGAACTCGCTGAAAAATTAGGAGTCACTGACCGTTCAATTTCCAAATGGGAAAACGGAAGGTGTTTACCAGATCTATCTTTATTTAATCCTCTATGTCAAGAACTAGATATTACTATTAATGAATTATTAAGTGGTGAAAAAATAAATAAAGAACATTATCAAGAAAAATTTGAAGAAAATATCGTAAACACTATTGATTATTCTACTAAAAAATTAACTAAGTATAATTATCTTATTTCTTTACTTTTAATTATCTTTGGTCTTTTCATCGCCATCTCAGCCATTATGATTTTTCCAAGTGAAAGCAGTTGGGGTTCAATATATTCTGTTTTAGGCATCATAATATTTACAATTGGTATTGCACGAATTTCTAAATCTATCATTTGGTATAAACGTTTATTAGTTATAGTTATAACTTTTATTAATGCCATGGGTATTCTATTATTAACAGATTATATAAACGTCAAACTAAATAATGAAGCGCCTATGTTTAGGATTATAACAACTACTACTAGTAATGTTATTTATTATGACACCCCTTTCTATGATGTTTATAGATGTTACTTTGATACTGATAAAGAATATTGGGTTGTAACTAAAAATAATCATCCTTCTATTAAAGATTTATTAAATTATTGCAAATAAGTGTTATAATAACTCTAAGAGATGAAAAAATATGACTATTGAAGAAAAAATGTTTCAAAAAACTAAAATAAACTATCCTAAACTACTTAAATATGGTTTTGTAAAAAATAAAGATATTTATACTTATACTAAAAATATTATAAACAACCATTTTCAAGTAATAATTTGTATTGAAAAAGGAAAAATTAATGGTCATATTATCGATTTAAATTTTAATGAAGAATATTATAATTTTCGTAATGAAACGTTTACGGGAAATTATGTAGCAAAAATCAGAGAAGAATTTGAATATATTTTAAAAGATATTAAAGATAAGTGTTTTACTAATAAAACATTTATTTATGACCAAACTAATCGCATTATTAAACTCATCAAAGAAAAATATCATGATGAACCACAGTTCGAATGGGAAGATACCCCCGATTGTGCTGTTTTTAAACATCCCAAGAAATGGTATGGGATTATTATGCATATTAATAAAATAAAACTTGATTTTAATACTAACGAAGATATTGAAATAATAAATGTTAAACTTGACCCTAATGAAATAATAGAACTCCTAAAACAAGATGGATTTTATAAAGCTTATCATATGAATAAAAAATATTGGATTACTATTATCTTAGATAACACTTTAAGTGATAAATTGATAATGGAATTAATTACTAAAAGTTATAATTTAGTTAATTAACCATTATTTCTTTTTAGCATATTAATTGAATATATATTTTTATATAGAAATAAGGTCCAAACCTTGTCAAAAGTCATATTTTATGCTATAATTAAATTATCTTAATCTTATTTGCTGTTGTTTTTGAAAGAGGGGCAAAAAATGACTAAAGAAGCAAAAAAAGAAATATTTAATAAGATTATTCTTATCTTCACTATCGGTTGTGTTTTTGGGACCTATTATGAAGAATTATTGCATATTGTTTTAAGCTTAATTAAAACTGGTACTTTTTCTTGGGCTTCTCGCCGTGGTTTAATTTATGGACCATTTTGTCCTGTTTATGGCATTGGAGCAGTTTTAGTTTATTTATGTTTTGGATTTAAAGAACGAAAATGGTATAAAAACTTTATTTATGGTGCCCTTTTAGGTGGAGCCGTTGAATATTTCTTAAGTTATTTTCAAGAATTATTCTTTGGAACTATCTCATGGGATTACTCCAAATACTTTTTAAATATTAATGGACGAACCACTGTACCTTTTATGATATTTTGGGGTTTACTGGTTTTAGGGTTTATCTATGGAATTTGCCCATTAATTAATAAATGGTATGCTAAAATGACTCACAAAGTTGCTAATCGTATCGCTTTATTCCTATTTATCTTTTTATCATTTGATATTTCTATCTCTGTTATTGCGGTGAATCGCCAAGTATTACGAGATAGTGGTGTCCCACCTAAAACCTTTGTTGGTAGATTTTGCGATAAACACTATGATGATGAATATTTAGCTAGAGTATATGATAACGCCAGACCTGCTAATAAATAATATATTATAAAGAAAGTTTGCGATAACTTTCTTTTTTATTGTATAATAAAAAAGAAAGGAAGATGCTTATAATGTACGATATAATAATTATCGGCGCCGGTCCTGCTGGTATGACCGCTGCTTTATATGGAAGACGGGCTAATAAAAGTGTTTTAGTTTTAGAAGCCAAAAATTATGGTGGTCAAATTGTCAATGCGAGTTCTATTGAAAACTATCCGGGTATAGAAAAAATTTCTGGTTACGATTACGCTACTACTCTATTTAATCAAATAACTAATCTTGGTGTGGAAATAAAATATGAAACTGTTATCAAAATAAATTCCAATAAAGAAGTAACTACTACTAAAAATACCTATCAAGCTAAAAGTATCATAATTGCTAATGGTGCTCAAAATCGCCATTTAAACTTACCTTTAGAAACTGATTTTATAGGTAAAGGCGTTTCTTATTGTGCCACTTGTGATGGCGCTTTCTATAAAGATAAAGATGTCGCCGTTTTAGGTGGCGGCAATACTGCTTTAGAAGATGCCATTTATTTATCTAACCTTGCAAATAAAGTGTATTTAATCCATAGAAGAGACACTTTTAGAGGAGAAGAAAAATACCTAAAAGAATTAGAAACGAAAGAAAATGTGGAAATCATTTTAAATAGTACAATAACTAAATTAAATGGTCATGAAAAACTAGAAAGTATTACAATTCAAGATAAAGAAAAACGTGAAAAAGAAATAAATATTTCTGGTTTATTCATTGCCATTGGTCAAGTACCAAATAATACTATATTTAAAGACATTGTTGATATTAACGATAAAGGTTATATCGTTTCCGAAGATGGTGTTCATACTAAAACAGAAGGTATATATGTTGCAGGTGATACGAGAGTTAAAGATTTACGTCAGTTAACCACTGCTGTAAGTGATGGCAGTATCGCCGCTATGACTGCAATAAAAGAAATGAAAAAATAATTTTGTGGTATAATATAAGTAAGAAAGGAATTATATATGGAAAAAGCAAAAGTTTATTTTACTAAAGACTTATCTCCTGAAGGAGTCGTAAAAATTTATAAAGCCCTAGGTATTAACCTACCTGGCAAAGTAGCTGTTAAACTACACTCTGGGGAAAGAGGTAACCAAAATTACCTACGTCCCGAATTTGTTCGTCCCATGGTCGAATACGTAAATGGTACTGTGGTTGAATGTAATACCGCTTACGATGGTGCAAGAGATACAACGGAAAAACATTTAGAATTAATGAAAGAACATGAATGGAGTAATTACTTTAATGTCGATATTATGGATGCTAAAGAAGATATTACTTTAGAAATACCTAATGGTAAAGTAATTAAAAAAAATTATGTTGGTAAAAACTTACTTAACTATGATTCAATGTTAGTTTTATCTCACTTTAAAGGACACCCTATGGGTGGTTATGGCGGAGCTCTAAAACAATTATCTATCGGCATTGCTTCATCTACTGGTAAAAGATATATTCATTGTGCCGGTAAAGAAGGAGCATCCTATGAAGATATGTTCCAAGCTGACCAAGAAAAATTCTTAGAATCTATGGCTGATGCCGCTTCCTCTATTACCAATCACTTTAAAGAAAATATTGCTTATATTAATGTTATGTGTAATATGTCTGTTGATTGTGATTGTTGCAATGTCGCAGAAGACCCTTGTATGCAAGATATTGGTATCCTAGCTAGTCTTGACCCCGTTGCTATTGACGAAGCTTGTATCGATTTAGTTAAAAAGTCTGATGATCCTGGTCGTGACCACTTACTTGAAAGAATCAATTCACGGATGGGTACTCACACTATTGATGCGGCGGAAGAATTAGGAATCGGCAGCAAAGAATACGAACTTATTTCTATTGATTAATTATTATAACTATCTATTTTAAAGATAGTTTTTTTATGATATAATTTTTTTAGAAAGTAGGAGTTTAAATGCAAGAGGTAAAAATAAACAGCATTTATAAACATTTTAAAGGACACCTATATAAAGTTATTGGAATTGCCAAAAATTCCGAAGATTTAAAAGAATATGTTGTTTATCACGAACTCAATAATATTAGTAATATGTGGATACGTCCCCTAGAAATGTTTCTAAGTGAAGTTGACCATGAAAAATATCCTAATATTACTCAAAAATATCGCTTTGAACTTCAAGATAAATAAGAAAGGAACATAATTTATGAAAAAGAACAAGAAAAATAATAATTCTAATAACATTACCACTATTTTATTAAGTATTATCATTGCTATTTTAGTAATTATCTTAATTATCGTTTTAGTAAAAGATAATAACAAAGAAACCTTAAATAACAATACCACCCCTAATTACAATGAACCTACTAATAATGATTCTAACAATGAATCAAATAAGGAATACATTACCAAAGATGAAGCTTTAGATATTGCCTTAAAACATGATAAACTAAATAAAAATGATGTTTATGATTTAAGTGTGGAATTAGAATATAAGTACAACTCTAATGTCTATGAAATTGATTTTAATTATAAATACTACGATTATGAATATTACATTGATGCTGTTACAGGCGAAATATTACATTCATTTAAAGAAATCGATTAAGGATTATTATGAAACAATTTTATGCTAGTGAAGAAGAATTTGAAAAAGATAATGCTAAAGTAAGAAATGAAATCATCAAAGATCAACAAAATACTACCAGATCTATTGTTAGAAAAAGAAGAAAAACAATTATTATCTTTTCCATTGTCGTGTTTTTATATTTACTATTTAAATTTACCATAGGAAGCTTACATTTAAGTATTAATCTTATTGATATGGTTGTACCTTATACTAAAGGTCGTTTATTTGAAATTAAAATAAATGACACTATTATAGGAAGTAATGTTACTAATAACCATAGTGTTCCTATTATCCCAACTATTTTTTACTTAGACAATCATAGTTACCATAATTATTATACTAAAGATAATAATTATTATAACGTATCTAAAAAAGATGGGAAATATATTCTTGATATTGATAATTACGCTTGTTACTATAAAGATAATAATGTAGAAACAATATGTGAATTAAATAAATATCAACAAATTAGTAGTAATATGACTAGTAAATTAAAAAAAGATGTTAAATACACTAAATTAACTATTTATGACTATAAAAACAATAAAAATATTTATAAAGGAAAATTTGTTAAAGATATTACCCCTTACATAGCAGAAGATGGTACTTATTTAATACAAATTATAGCTAAATATCCAAGTGTAGCATCAACCATTGAAGTATTTATAAATATGAAAGAAGAAAATGAAGATAAAGAAGAGGAAATTGTCGATAAAATGAACATTAAAATAAATGATAAAAATTATGAAGTTAGTTTAGAAAAAAATAATACTGTAAAAGATTTAATCGAATTGTTACCTCTTAATATTACTATGCAAGAATTAAATGGTAATGAAAAGTACTATTATTTAGACAAATCAATAACTAGTGCTCCTATGGAAATAAAAGAAATTAAAAAAGGCGATATAATGCTATATAATAGTAATTGTTTAGTACTATTCTATAAAGATTTTACTACTCACTATCCTTATACTAGAATTGGACATATAGCTAATCCTAATGACTTAGAAGAAATTTTAGGTAATAGCGATATAAATGTTACTATTTCTAAATAAAGATATACCCTAAATAAAAAAACTATGATAAAATATAATTAAGTAGAAAGTAGGAAGCAAAATGAAAAAGACATTAACATTATTAACCCTAGTTTTAGCAGTATTTACTTTAACTGCTTGTGGTGAAAAAAAAGAAAAAAATATTAAAGGTTCACTAGCTGACCTTATGAAAGAAGTTTATGAAGGTGTCGATATAGAAGGACTTAATCAAGAAAAAGTTCCTGAAGATAAAATGGAATATATGTTAGGTAGTAGTGACCTAGATATTAAAGAAGCTTATTATTCTGAACCATTAATATCTTCTGTGGCACACTCTGTAGTTTTAGCAAGAGCTAATGAAGATGCTGATATAGCAGCTATAAAAAAAGAAATCAAAGAAAAAGTTAATCCTCGTAAATGGGTTTGTGTTTGGGTTGACGAAGAACACGTTCATGTTGAAAGTCGTGGCGACTTAATTATTCTTATAATGGATAATAAAAATGATGAAAAATTATTAGAAAACTTTAATAATTTATAATAACTTATCTTAGGGAGGCATTATGGTTTTTTCTAGTATTACATTCTTATTTTATTTTTTACCAATAACTTTATTATTATATTTTAT
>CANRME010000032.1 GCA_947631655.1 uncultured Bacilli bacterium
TCAAGATGGTCAAATATATGCGACTAATATTATAACTGAAATAGCAAATAGTTCAATTAACAAAAATTATAAATTATTGCGTACTGTATGAGTTAAAATAATAATAAAAAATCCCTAAAATGATATTTTTTCGTTTATATTAAAATTATACGAATAAATAAAAAACCTAGTAATCTATTCGACTACTAGGTTTTTACTTATTTATTTAGAACTACATAGCAATAATCATATACATATAACTGATTATTAATGATTTCATTAATGCTTTTATTTGCAAAATCAGTTTCATAAATATTAAATAACATTTCAATTGTGAATTTCTTTTTTTCCTCTAAATTCAATTCTAAATACTTTGCTGAAAAAAGTAATAAGTGCTCATATTTAGCAAAATTAACAAATATTCTACCATAATTTGAATCTAATTTCTTTAATATTTCTTTTAAAATAATAATTATATCTTTTATATTAAAATTAGTATAAAAATTTTTGTTTTCCATAATATATGTAGCAAGTCTAATTTTATCGGTATTGCTTAACTTATTAAACATATCTAATAAATTTATTACTTTTTTTGTGTTACTATCTAACAACATAAATTACCTCTATCTTTCTATTTTTATAGTTATAAGTTTAATTACTTAATTGTTACCATAATTTGTGTGTATAGTGCATTCATACGACCCGCTGCCGCATTCCGCCGGATAGCTCATTAGGGTATTTATCTTTAAACTCTCCTAAATTATAAGTATCTAATAGGTTTTTTACATAATCTTTATTTTCTAAAGTGTCTTCCTTTTTAATTTTTAAACCTAAAATAGCATTTTCATAGATAGTTAACCAAGGAAATAAAGAATCACTTTGTAACATATACCCAATCGATATATCTTTATCTTTTAAGAAAGAAAACTCTCCACTGCTTTGTTTATCAATGCCAGCCAGAATGCTTAAAAGTGAAGACTTCCCACACCCAGAGGTACCGACAATAGAAACAATTTCGCCTTCATAAACATCAAAAGTTAAATCTTTAATAGCATTAATTTCTAAAGCATTAGTTATATAATTTTTGGTAAGATGTTTAATTTCTAATAATTTATTCATGAGATAAATTATTAATTAGTTTATTATATGGTACTTTTTCTTCGATAAGCTTATTTTCTAATATTAAGTCTTGTAGATTGTTAAAGTATTCTTCTTTTATAAATGTTGTGTCTAACCAAGAATCGCTTTCCCCATATCTTTTAACTATTGTTTCTAAACTATCTAAAGAAGTATCAGGAAACTCTGGTAGTATTACTTTAGCTACTTCTCTTGCTGTATGCGTTTTAGTATATTCTAATCCTTTATTTAAAGCCTTATTAAATCTTTCTAATAAATCCTTATGATTTTCTAAATAACTTTTACGAGCATAAAAAGCCGTATATGGCATTTCCCCTGATAATTCTCCGATACTAGCTACAACTTTACCAAAACCTTCACTCTCTAGTTTAGTAGCATTAGGTTCAAATAAGTTAACAAAGTCTCCCATCCCTGCAATATAGGAACCAGATAAAGCGGCGAATTCTACGGAATAGTTTAAATTAACTTTGTTAGCATCAACGCCCGCATTTTTTAAGGCATTTAAGAAGTTTAAAGCGGGCATGCCGCCAAGACGTCCGACAAGCACCTCTTTACCTTCTAAGTCTTTCCAATCAAAATTCTCATCTTTGCCAATTATGAATTGACCATCTCTTTTCGTAAGACCAGCAAAAGTCACTAAGTAGTCTTCTTCTCCGCCAGCATAAACATAAATAGCACTTTCCGGTCCAGCAAAACCGACATTAACATCATTAGATAACACCGCTGCTGCCACTTTATCAGCTCCTGATGTTAAAATTAAATCTATATTAATATTTTCCTCTTTAAAATAACCATTTTCTATGGCTACATAAAGAGGAGCATAAAAAGCACTGTGAGTTACTTCAGCTAGTTTAATAGTATCTAGTTTATTATCTTTATTTTTTGGCCATAAAAATAAACCTAAAACAACTAAGCATACTACTAGTAATCCCCCAATACTTATTAATAACTTTTTCAAAATAATTCCTCCTTTTTCTATTGGTATTATATGAAGAAATATAAAATAGAGTTAATATTAACCAATAAAAAAAGTAAAACTATTATGCTTGTAGTTTTACCAATTTTATTTCTTCTTATTCTTTTTATCCATTCTTATTTTAATAAATACTAATAAAGCAATTACTAAAATACTTCCCACAGCAATGGACACGGTTCTAATGATATTGTCCAATGTATTGGGATTAACTACATTTAACATATCCTTACTCCTCTATCTAAATTATACACTATATTGACTGAAATTGGCAACCATTTTATTAATAAATATTATATGTATCATAGTATAAATTATTTTTATATTAAAAAATAATTTTTTCTTTACTTTAGAAATAAACTTTGCTATACTTATTATAAAGAATAAATAGAGGAAGTGATATTTATATGATATACACAAGAACACAAGAAGTGTTTAAACGTTTATTTGATATGAAAAATGGTGCTAATAGTAGAGTAGTCCTAGAACGCCAAAAGGAGATTAGTAAATTAGAAAGTGATGCAGCTCGTATTTTAGAAGAAGTAGATGCTGCTAATAGAGAAACTGCAAGCTTACAAAGTACTTTAAAAGCTCTAACTAAACAATATGAAAGTTTAAAAGAATTAATAAAGGGTAAGAAAACTATTGATTATGAAGAATTAAATAAAGAATTACAAATATCTTTCGACCCAACAGCTTTAAGAAAAGAATTAGAAGAAAAGTATCCTAATAAAAAATTAGAGTTATCTGAAAAGATTACTAATTTTGAAAACGAAGTTAAAATTAAAAATGAAGAAGTAACTAAATTACGTAGTGAGGTAGAAGAAAAATCTTTACAAATGTCTACGATTTTAGAAAAACAAAAAGAAATGGTGGAATTGCTTAAGAAAAGTGCTAGTGGTGACTTACTTAACTTCTCACCAAGACCAATTATTGATACTTTAAAATTCTTAAACTTTAATGACGATGAAGCAAAAATGTTAGCATCTAATTTAATTTTTTCAAATCCAGATTTTGTAAGCTATTATAAGTCTTTAGAAGAAGCCGAATTGGAAAAAAAGAGAAAAGAAAAAGAAGAAATAATAGCTACTCAAGTTGAAGAACCAGAAGAAAAAATTGTTTTAGAAGAACCTAAAGAAGAATTTGCTACTGAAGTTATAGATGTCTTTAAAGAAGAACCTAAAGTAGAAGTACAAGAAGAAAAAGAAGATTATAGTGAATTAGTAAAAAGAGAATTTAATGCTACGGATGAAGATTTATTAGAATATAAAGAATTATTAAATGATAGTGTTCAAGAAAAGATAAATAAATTAAAAGAAGCTTATATTGATTTAAATGTTTTATCTTTAGCAGTATTAGATAATGTTGATAATTTCATTGCCAATTATAAATTATTAAATAGTAATGAAATATTAAGTAATGATGATCTAGTTAAATATTCTACTAAATTAACTTATCTACCAAATAGTAAACTAGAAAAATATATTAACGAGTATCATGTTGTATATCACTATCCACAAGGTAACTTATATATGGGTGTGTTTGATATTGATGAAAATATTGTTTCAGCTAATGCTAATGGTTTAGTTAAAGTTGATTCTCACTTCTTTACTCAATATCCACAATTCCAAGTAAGTATTTGTGATAATATTGCTGATATTATTCATACTTGTATTTTAAACCAAATTGATTATCAAGATGAAGAAAATAATTATTATATGTTTGTCTTTGATACTAAAGAATTTATTAATTTATACCCTGATATAAAAATAGTTTCTTATAAAGGATTAGGTGAGTAATATGAAATATTTAAGTGATTTAGGAATAAGCGAAAATACCATAACTAAATTAAATAATTTACTTCCATCTTTAGAACATGAAGCTTTAGAAAAACATTCCTCTCTAGTTACTAAAAATATTAATTATTTAAAAAATGTTGGTATTGATAATATTGATTTAGTATTTAGTAATTATTATGATTTATTCTTATTAGATAGTTCTAAATTTGAAAGTATCTTTAATAAGTATGAAGCTAGTGATTTAGCTGATAAAATTAATAAAAATGTGGAAATAATTGAGTTCTTATAGAACTCTTTTTTTAATTTTTTAAACAAATTTTGCCAAAAAAGAAGGAAATAGAAGAAAAATTGTTAATATATATTATAGAGGGATAAATTTAAGGGTATGAAAATATAAGTAACTTAAATTTATTTTTTATTGTATTTGAAGGAGGAATTGGAATGGAAAAAGTAGAAACATTTAATGAAAAAGAATTAGAAGAAAAAATGTATAAGGAAATTAAAGAATTAATTGAAAACAGTAAAAGACGAGCATATATAGCAGTTAATACTATTTTATTAGATTTATATTGGCATATTGGTGAAAATATTGTTAATAATTTTCAAAAAGGAGCAAAACGTGCTAAATATGGTGAACATATTTTAGAAAATCTTTCTATAAAGTTAACTCTTCATTATGGTAAGAATTATTCATTACGTAATTTAAGAAATATGAGAAATTTTTATTTATTGTTTCCAATTCGGCAAGCATTGGTTGCCGAATTGTCATGGATGCATTATATGCAGTTAATAAAAGTAAAAGAAGAACCCATAAGAAATTTTTATATGCAAGAATGTATAAATAGCAGATGGGGTTATAGAGAACTAGGAAGAATGATTAAGTCGCATTTATATGAAAGATTATTAGTGTATAATGAAGATAATAAATTACTACCAACACAAGGTAATGTTATTAATACTAGTAAAGATTTAATTAAGGATCCTTATGTCTTAGAATTTTTAAATTTAAATAATGATTATAAAGAGAAAGATTTAGAAAAAGAAATATTAAACCACTTAAAAGACTTTTTATTAGAGTTAGGGAAAGGATTTGCTTTTATAGGAAGTGAAGTAAAAATAAAAATAGATAATAAGAATTATTACCCAGACTTAATACTTTATAATAATACTTTAAATTGTTATGTAATTGTAGAACTAAAAATAGGAGTAATAACTCATAGAGACATAGGTCAAATTAATATGTATGTGAATTATTATGATGAAAAAGTAAAAAAAGAAGATGATAAACCTACCATAGGTATATTACTTGCTAAAGAAAAAAGTAAAACAGTAATAAAATATGCTTTACCTAAAAATAGTGAGATATATGCTTCCAAGTATTTATTACATTTACCAAGTAAGGAAGAACTAGAAAGAGAAATAGATAAATATTAATAAAAAATTATTTTTTTAAAGGATTCATTTCATCTGTAAGGCCTAATATATAATCAGCGGAAATATTTAAAAATTCACATATTTTAATTAAATGAGTAATGGGCATTATATTAATACCTTTTTCATATCTTGCATATTGTTGTTGCTTAATTCCTATTGCTGTAGCAATATCTTTTTGAGTTATATTTTTACAGTTTCTAATCCATTGTAATCTTTCTGTATAATACATTTAGTATCACCTCTAAATATATATACAATGTCTTACAACAAATATATTGAATTATGAACAGATGTGTTGTAAAATATAATTACAATAGATATATTGTAAGGAGATATAATATGAGAACTTTTAATCCTGAAAAAGAATTAAGAAAGATACAATATGGAAATAAAAATAGAATAATATTAAGTGTAATATCTTTATTATTAGTTGTTGCTATAGGAAGTAGTTATGCCCTATATCAAGTAAGATATAATAAAAGAATTATATATACTACTATTGATAATTTTTATCAAAATGATATTTCTTTATCTGTATATATAGATGGAATAAAAAAGGTAGAACCTAATTCTTTTCCAAAAGAAGGCGATGGTTATATCTACTCCTATACTAAATGTGAGAATGGAGGTATTGGTTCATTTGATAATAAAGAATGGAAATTAAAAATAGAAACTAAAGAACAAGATAGATGTGATGTATACTTTGTAACAGGGAACTTACCAAATCCTCCAGAGTTATATCAAGGAATGATTCCAGTAATATATGGAGATAATGGCATAATGTATGTAGCAGATACAGATAGTGATTGGTATAACTATCAAGACCATAGATGGGGAAATGCTGTCTTAGTAGATGCAAGTAATGAAACAATAAAGAATAAATACTTTAAAGAAGATAACCAATTAAGAGAAGATATAGTAGGAAAAGAAGTACCAATGGAAGAAGTTTTACAAATGTATGTGTGGGTCCCAAGATATAAATATCAACTATTTAATGTTACTGGAACGAGCAAAGTTCCAGAACAAATGATAAATATCAAATTTGAAGAAGGAATAGAAAATACTGGAGATATAACTTGTAAATATACTAATAATAATGATGGCACCATAACTGAAAGTTGTTTAAATAAAGAAGGAGAACCAGCAAGCAATGGTGAATGGTATACGCATCCAGCTTTTACCTTTAAAGGAACACTAGAAGAAAGCGGAACAGAACTAAAAGGAATATGGGTAGGCAAATTTGAGAGTAGCGGAACAAATAGTAGCAATCAAATTACAAATCTAAAAATAATTCCTAATGTTTCTTCATTAAGAAGTGTTGATATAGCATATATGTTCCAAGGAACAAGAGATATAGAAGAAAAATATTCTGAAAACTATAATCTAAATTCTAGTGAAATAGATACGCATATGATGAAGAATATAGAATGGGGAGTTGTTGCATATTTAACTCAAAGCAAATATGGAAGATTTAATGGTGATGGTAGTGAAATAGCTGATGGAGCAGAGGTATGGATTAACAATGATACTAATTTTACTACTGGTTGTGCTGGAAGTTCTGTTTTTGCAGAATCGGGAATTTGTACTGATGAATTTAGATGGAACAAAGGTGGAGTAAAAGCAAGCACCACTAATAATGTAAGTGGTATATACGATATGAGTGGGGGAGCATATGATTATGTTATGGGGAATATGGTTAATAATGATGGTACATTCAATTCTGGTTATGCAGACTTTGCAAAATCGACTGGTGTAATAGTGCAAAATCCTGATGCTAAATATTATAATATGTATGCTTATGGAACGAGTTTAAATGATATAATCAAAGGTCATTTAGGAGATGCCACGAAGGAAACTCAATTTTGGTATGGTAATGCTGTGGGTATGGTGAGTACAGTGCATCCTTGGGCTATCCGCGGCAGTACTTATGATGGAAAGACGAGTACCAGTATCTTTGCATCGAACGCCTACGATGGTGATCCGAGGAGCGGGATGTCGTTCCGTGTTGTTTTGATCTCCGGTGACAAAAACGAATAATTAAAATAAACCCTTATAATATTTCCAAGCTAATACTTTAAATACTAATTTATTTAATTCTTCTTCCGTAATTAATTCTTCATTAAAAGCTTCTAATATGTTTTGGAAGCTTTTTTCATATTCTGTAGTAATTAAAATATTATTACCAGCGAGTAATGCTTTTATTTCAGGGTTTTCTATATCTTTAGTAGCTTTCATACTTAGATCATCAGTTATAATAACTCCTGTAAATTTAAGATCGTTTCTTAAAATATTATTAATATTTTTAGATAAAGAAGCTGGGTTTTCAGAATCAATACTTGCTACAATATTATGGCTAACTAAAATACTTTCAGCTCCCGCTTTGATTCCTTCTTTAAAGGGAGGAATATCATATGCAAAAATTTCTTCTTTACTTTTTATATCTGTAGAAGTTTCTTTGTGCGTATCCAAATTGTTTCCATACCCAGGAAAATGTTTTAAAGTATAAGAAACTCCTGTATCTTTACTCGTCTTAATAACTACTTTTGCATATTCATTTACTTTATTTGTTGAAAGTCCTAAAGTTCTAGGATAAATATAATCACTCTCATTAGTAGAAACATCAACTACTGGTGCTAAATTTAAATTAAGTCCTAATTCTTTTAATATTTTACTCTTATTAATAACATCTTCCTTTATTGTTTTAAATCCATTTATTTTATATAATTCTTGTGGTGATTTAAAGGGCTCATTTACTAAAGCTGGATTACTACTTAATCTTGATACTTTGCCTCCTTCTTCATCTATTGCTGTAAGTAAAGGAATATGAGAAATGCTTTGTAATTCTTTTATCATAGTAGTTAATTCTTCTTTAGTTTTATTTATAAAGTCTTTTTCATAAAATATAAATCCTCCAAATTGGTATTTACTTTGCACTTCTAAGGCATTATCTGTGTGTCTTACGAGTAATAATTGTCCTATTTTTTCTTCTAAAGATAAATTATTTAAAAGCTTATAAGATTCTTCATAATAATCTTTAAATATTCCATTGTCTTGATAAATCTCTGGTATATTTTCTTTAGGAGTTTCCTCTATTGTTTTTCCTTTATTACATCCACTAATTATTACAATTATTGTTAAAATTAAAATAATACTAAATATTTTTTTCATATGTTTATCCTTTCATTATTATTATAAAATAAAATATTTAAAAATTATTTTATATTTTGTCGTTTAATTATGTAAATATATATCTTTTTAAATTGTATATTATATTTTATAGATTTAAAATAATATTAAGGAGAATGATATATGGATTTAAAAAAGTTATTTGGATTTGTTGGAAAGAATGTTGTTATTACTGGTTCGGCTTCGGGGATGAGTAAAAGTGCTACCGAGTTATTAATCGAATTAGGAGCTAATGTTTATGCTATTGATATTAATCCAATAGAGTTACCAGTAAAAAAAGCTTATCAAGCGGATTTAAGTAAAAAAGAAGAAATCGATAAAGTATTAAATGATTTACCGGAAAAAATTGATGCTATATTTACTTGTCATGGTATTGCGGCTTTTCCAGGGAATGAACTAAAGGTGCAACAAGTAAATTTTTATAGTCAAAAATATATGATTGATAATTTACTACCTAGATTAAGTGAACATGCTTCGGTTTCAATTATATCTTCGGTAGGAGGATTTGGTTGGGAACAAGTTTATGACAAATGTTTAGAAGTAATTAATATTAATGATTGGGATACGGCGATGAAATGGTATCAAGAGCATCCGGATTTAATAAAAAGTGCTTATGTCTTTGCTAAACAATGTTTAGAAAGCTATGTTGTTAGTAAATGTATGAGTAAAGAATTTATTTCGAAATATATAAGAATTAATGCTATTAACCCTGGAGATACTGTTACTGGTTTAACTTCCGACTTTAATAAATCAACTAGTCCTAAAGGCGACGAAAAAGAAGGGGAAGAAATGATTTCTAATATCTTCTTAAATAGTTGGAATGGTTATACTGCTACTCCTGAACAAATGGGTTATCCTCTAGTAGTAATTGGTAGTGATATTTGTTCTTATATGTCTGGACAATTAATATATATCGATCATGGTTTAACTTCTACTTGGTTATCCGGTGCTTTATTATCTAAAAATAATAAATCTATTGAAGAGATATCTTCTGATAGTAATAAATAATAAATCTATCTAAGGCGTTGACAAAATTCAACGCTCTTTATTTTTTTAAAAAGTGTTGTATAATAAAATATAAGAACACTTTATATAAACGGAGGTAATGTATATGTCAAAAATAGATGTTGTTTTAGGTTTAAATTATGGCGATGAAGGAAAAGGAAAAGTATCAACCTTTCTATCACAAAATGCGGACATTGCTCTACGTTGTACCGGTGGTAATAATGCGGGTCATACGGTTGAGTTTAATGGTAGTAAAATTATTTTTCACTTAATCCCTTCTGGTATCTTAAATGATAAAACGGAAGGTGTAATCGGTAATGGTGTGGTTATCGACCCTAGGGTATTATTTGAAGAAATTAGTTTTTTAAAGGATCAAGGTGTTGATTTATCTAAATTACATATTAGCACCCGTGCGCATTTAATTTTCCCTTATCATATTGCGGAAGATAAGTTAGAAGAATTCTTAAAAGGTGATGACAAAGTCGGCACTACCGCAAGAGGTATCGGACCATGTTATATGGATAAAGCTAATCGTATCGGTTTAAGGGTTATTGATATGTATAATCCTAACTTTGAAAAGAAATTAAGAAGAAATATTGCTAATAAAAATAAAGTATTTAAATTATTTGGATTTGATACTTTAGATGAAGATGCTATCGTAAAAGATTATCTAAACTATCGCGATATGTTAAAACCTTATGTTACGGATACGGTATTATACTTACATAATGCTTTAGATGAAAATAAAAATATTATCTGCGAAGGTGCTCAAGCCACTGGTTTAGACATGGATTTAGGAGATTATCCAATGGTTACTTCATCTAACCCAACTATCGGAGGCATCCAAACGGGTAGTGGTTTAAGTCATAAAGACTTAACTAATGTTTATGGTGTATGCAAAGCTTATGCTTCGAGAGTTGGTGAAGGCCCATTTATTACCGAACAAAATAATGAAATAGGTGACACCATAAGAGAATTAGGTCATGAATATGGTGCTACTACCAAACGTCCTCGTCGTTGTGGTTGGATGGACTTAGTAGCCTTAAAATATGCGGTTAGAGTAAACGGTATTACAGGACTTGTCGTAAATCACTTAGATACCATTGGTAAATTAGGTAAATCTAAATTATGTGTTGGTTATAAACTTGATGATAAGGTATATACAGAATACAGTGATGATGTTATTGGAAGAGAAAGCGAAGTTGAACCAATTTATGAAGAATTTACTACCAACTTTAATATTGAAAAAGAAACTAACTATGATAACTTACCAGATGCGGCGAAAGAATATATTAAAGCTATTGAAAACCATTTAGGAGTACCAGTTAAATTTATTGGAACTGGTCCTTCTAATGAAGATATGATAATTAGATAAAACTAGAGTGCAAAATCTCTAGTTTTAGTTTGACTTTCTCACCTTGTAATGTTAAAGTAATAAACTGAGGGAAGTGGTTTTAATGAATATGAATATTAAATTATTATTAGAAAAAGATTATTATGCTTTTTATAAACTAGTAAATTTAGGTATAATTGATAAAGATGTAGCTTATGATGCTATAATTGAGGAAAGAAATCCCGAACATATTTGGGCTTTTGGGACAGATATTAATACGGATATAGAAAAAGTTCCAAAACTAGAAAACTTACTAATTGAAATTGGAAATTTAAAATATCTTTTATATTTTGCTAGAGATATTAATAACGCGAATATAGAAAGAATAAGGGATATAATTTTAGCTAAAAATGATCCAGAATACATTTACTTACTTTATAAAGTAGCTTTTCGATATGATAATTATGCTTATGAACATAATGAAAATTTTGATAAATTAGAAACTGCCATTTGTAATTCTAGAAATCCCGAATTTATTTATAAGTATACTAAGTTATTTTTAGAAAGAAACAATATGGAAATTACCTGTTGTTCAAGAAAATATCAATCACGAATTAGACGTTTTGAAGATGGAATCATTGCTACTAAAGATTTGGAATTTATTAAAAAGTTTTATGAATTATTTAGTGAGAATTTAATTTTTAAAAAATTAATAGATGAAGATAAAATTAAATCCACTATCAAAGAAATTGAAGACCATAATTATGAAGAAAGTTTAATTGC
>CANRME010000033.1 GCA_947631655.1 uncultured Bacilli bacterium
TTTCCCGCTATTTATGTTATTTTGATTACCACAATTCTTTTTAGTACATATCAAATATGGAATATGTTAAAAGTAACACCGGTTAATGATGATTTAGATTACGTTACGGGAACTTTTAAAAATGATGTCGTTCCAGCAGTAAAAGAAGAAGATACGGCGATTGGACTTCCTTATACGAGTGATAAAGTAAGTCTTAGTAAGAAGTTTTATGATAGTAGTGCTACACCAGAAGAACAACAAAACTCTTTAATATTTTATGAAAATATTTATATGCCAAATACCGGAGTGTTATATACGAGTGATGAAGAATTTGATGTCATAAGTATGTTAAGTGGAACAGTAAAAAATATTAAAGAAGACGAAATAATGGGAAGTATTGCGGAAGTCGAGTATAATCAAAATTTAACAGTAGTATATCAAGGTTTAAAAGATGTTAAAGTAACGATTAATCAAGAATTAAATAAAGGGGACGTCATCGCAAAGAGTGGAAATATCAAATTTGAAACTGAGAAGCCAAATGCTTTACATATTGAAGTTTATAAAGATGGTTTACTTCTAAATCCACTAGATTTCTATAACATGAAAACAACTGATTTTTCATAAGTTATTAAGCCTTTAATATACTAGTATTAGAGGTTTTTTAAAAGAGAGTGATTAGATGAAAATAATAGTTTATTTAAATGATAAAGAATTAACAATAGTAAAAGATAAAGAATATCTTTATGAATTAGATGCTTTAGAAAAAGGTAATGTTATAAATACTAAAGAATTTAACCTGGAAGTAGGAACTATTTTAAAAAGTTTAAAAATAAATAGAGGAATTGTTGGGGACGATGTTAAGGTATACTTAAATGAGATAATTACACCAGTTAATGAAACTTTTTATAAAGAAGTATTTAGTGAGTTGGGTTTTAATAATGTGGAAGTATGTAGTATCAAAATGTTTTTGGAAGAAAAGAATACTTTATACTTGATTGCTAATAAATATTCCAATTTTATCTACCATGATAATAATTATTATGAATTATCTAGTTTAAGTGTTTTTGATGATTTAAAATTTAAAAATCCCATTAAGATTTTTGGGAATAATCCACAGATTAAAGAAGTAAAAAACGAATTAAAAGAGAAGGTAAATACCAAAGTATACATGTTTTATCCGCCAGAAAACTATATTTTAAATTTAATTAAAAAAATAATGTAAACCCTATTGCATTATTTTTTATTTTAGTTTATTATTAAAATACGCATTTTCGCTAATAGCGAAAATTTTATATGAAAGAGGAGTGAATTTAAATGATAAGTTTTATTGTTGTAGAAGACAGTAAGAGCGAACAAAACGAGATTAAAAAGATAATTAATAAGGTGACTTTTAAAACCGAGATGAACTTTGAAATAAAAGTATTCGATAAGTACGATACTAATTTGAAGAAAGTTATAGAAGATACTAGTGAAGTTAAAATTTATATTTTAGATATTGAACTTGATGATAAAATATCTGGTATACAAATTGCTAAAATGATTAGAAAGACTGATTTAGAAGATGAAATTATTTTTATTACTAATCATGACCATATGTTTGAAGAAGTTTATCGTAGTGTTTATAAAGTTTATGACTTTATTGAGAAATTTAATAACTTTGAAGAAAGACTTACTAAGTCCCTAGAAAATTTGATTAATAGGGAATACAATAATAAAATTTTTAGATATAATGCTCGTAATTTAGAATTAGATTTATATATTAAGAATATTTTATACGTTTATCGAGATAGCTGTGATAGAAAGTTAGTTATTAAAACGTTAAATAATACTTATACCATAAGCATGAGTATAAAAGATATTAAAGAAAAGTTAGGCTCTAAATTTAAACAAATAAGTAGGTCTTGTTTAGTTAATGAAGACTACATTGAATCATATAATTATGCTTTAGGATATGTAGTTTTAAGCAATGGAGAAAAAGTAGAATATTTATCAAAAAATTATCGGGATAATGAAAAAGTTAAGTAATTATTTTATAGGACATATATTTTATATAATTTATTATCAAGATATATTAAGTTTTTTTAGTAAAATCTATTTTTTCGCCATTACTTATTATAATTGTTATATTAAAGAAGAATTGTTAGTTATATTGGGTATTGTTACTCTATTCTTTTTAACGAGAATAATTAAATTAAAATTAGAAAATATGACAATTCAAAATATAAACCAAAATTTGTTAATAAAATATAAAAGTGTAGCTAATGAATTAGATAATTATCGGATGTTTAAACATAATATTTATGCTAATTTACTAAGTTTAAAATATCAACATAAGAATATCCCTTTAGTTATAGATACTTTGTTAAATAAATATACGGGGAAGAAAAATATCAAATTAGGGGAATTGAGTATGATAGAAGATTTTATTTATAATCACATTTATAAGTATGAAAGTCTTAATAGTAAGATTAATATTGCTTTAGAAGATAAAATATTACAAGATATTGATAGTATAAAATATCTTAATTTTTTTGAAACTTTGAGTATTTTAATTAATAATGCTTGTGAAGCAGCAGTGGATACTAATAAGAAATTATTTTATTTAGAAGTGTACTTAGAAGATAATTATTTAATTGTTTCTATTACGAACACTTTTAATAATAATATTGATGTAGAATCTTTTGGAAGTATTAATTACTCAACTAAGAAACGCAATTCAGGATTAGGTATATATGGGGCTTTAAAGAATAATAAAGATATTAATTTTAAAATATTAGATGATTTATTTGTTTCAGAATATAAAATAGCTATATAAAAAATTTTTAAGACATAAAACTAAGGATTTTAGACAATAAATTAATTTTTAGTTATTAACTATGTTACATTATTAAGGCACGTGCTAAAAAACTGCAGATTTTGTCGAACGGTTACTTAAAAATAAGTAGAGAGTGTGTGGTATATTAAAATCGCAGTACAGAAATAAGAATTAGAAGGGAAGTGTAGCATGCGTAGTAAGGTAAAATGGTTTAATAACGAAAAAGGTTATGGTTTTATCGAATATAAAGACAATGAAGATATCTTTGTTCATTATTCAGCTATTGCCAAAGATGGATATAAGTCTTTAAAAGAAGGCGAATATGTAGAATTTAAACTTATTGAAACACCAAAAGGATTACAAGCAATTAATGTAACATCTTTAGAAATGACTACAATATAGTAGTTTTTTTCTTGGGTTTATGTTACAATAAATTCAAGAAAGGTGATATGATGAAATTAAATATCCGTGGTAACAAAATAGAAGTTACTGATGCTATCAAAGAATATGTTGTAGATAAGATAGCAAGATTAGATCGTTATTTTGAAGAACCTGAAGAAATAGAGGTTTATGCCTTAATTAAAGTAAAAGGAAAGGAAGAAACTATTGAAATAACAGTTCCAACTAAGAGATTTACTTTAAGAGCTGAAGAAACTAATGATGATTTATATGCAGCGATTGATTTAGTTATTGATAAGCTAGAAAGACAAATAAGAAAGAATAAAACAAGGTTAAGTAAAAAATATAAAAATGTTGATGATGTAGCATTAGCATTAGATTTTGATGTCGAAAAAGATGAAGAGGAAGAAGAAAAAATCGTCAGAAGAAAAGAAATTGATACTAAACCAATGGATGAAGAGGAAGCTTTACTTCAAGCTGAACTTTTGAATCATGATTTCTTTGTTTTCAAAAATATTGATGAAGAATGTGTTTCTGTTTTATATAAAAGGAAAGATGGAGATTACGGAATTATTAATGTTAAATAGAGCTTAAAGCTCTTTTTTCTTGTCTTTTTGAGTATTTTATGGTATTATAGAGGGCGTTAAAAAAAGGGGTTTAGTAATGATAAATACTTTATATACTTATCTTATGATGTCAACGGAGAATAATCTTAAAGTTGATGAAAATTATTTACGGAATTTATTAAATTTTTTTGTGAGATATTATCATTTAACCAATTATATTAAGAAAATGAATTTAATTTATGAACCTTTTAATGAAGATGCTTTCATTGCTGCAGAATATGGATATTTTTGCGATAGAGAATTGTATGAAGAGTTAATAATTAAAATAAATCTTAAGGGGATATTAGAAGAGTTAGAACATACTTTTAGTGAAGAGGAATATTTTAAAAATTTCTCGGAATATGAAAAGAAGCTTTATGCATATACACATTTTATCGAAACAATTGCTCATGAAGTAAGACATGCTAGGGATTTAAGAACTGTTCATTCAGTTAAAGATTCTTTAGATAAGAAAGTATTGTATCCGATAAGATGGACTTTACCAGGTTATGAGGATATCCCTAATTTTGAAAAGTTGATTAAATTATATGAAAAGTATTATGAATTATGCCCAACAGAAAGACTTGCTAATTTTGAAAGTTATAACTTATGTTACGAATTACTAAAAAAGGTACCAGAGGGAAGTAAAGTTAGAGATGAATACTTATTAAAACTCCTTGCGGATTTATTAAATCCATATATGGTAAGTGACAATCCAACGAAATATTTTTATGAAAAAGCCCATGCTAAAAAAGAATGGAAAAAATTAGAAAAAGATACACTTAAACTCTCTTTAGAAAAGAAATTAATATATGGTTTTGAAATACCTAAGGACTACTATAATAAATTACAAGAAAAAAGTTTTAAATTAGATTAAATTTTCTTGGGAAATACTTTGCATTTTACTTTCTATTTTGCTACAATATCATATGTAGGAGGAAAATAATATGAATTTCTTTAAAAAACTAATCGATTCCGAATATAAAGAATTAGAAAGATTTAAAAAAATTGCGGATAAAATTGATGCTTTAGATGATGAGTATCAAAAATTAAGCGACGAAGAATTAGCTCATAAAACAGTGGAATTCAAAGAAGCTTTAGAAAGTGGAAAGACTTTAGATGATATTATCGTACCTGCTTTTGCAACAGTAAGAGAAGCAGCTGATAGGGTGATTCACGAAAAACCTTATTATGTTCAATTATTAGGTGGACTTGCGATTCACTATGGTAATATAGCAGAGATGAAAACCGGTGAAGGTAAAACTTTAACCGAAACGATGCCAGCTTATCTTAATGCTTTAACCGGTAAAGGGGTACATATTGTAACAGTTAATGAATTCTTAGCCAAACGTGACTCAGAATGGAATGGAAATATTTTTAGATTCCTTGGTTTAACTGTGGGTCTTAATTTAAGAGAACTATCAAGTAAAGAGAAAAAAGAAGCATATGATTGTGATATTTTATACTCAACTAACAATGAAATAGGATTTGATTACTTACGGGATAATATGGTCGTAAGAAAAGAAGACAGAGTACAAAGACCACTTAATTTTTGTATTGTCGATGAAGTAGACTCTATCCTTATTGATGAAGCAAGAACTCCATTAATTATTTCGGGTGGGAAATTTGATTCTAAAAATCTTTATGTTGATGCTGATAGAGCTGTTAAGAGACTTAAAAACGAAGTAGATTATACAATAGATGAAAAAACCAAATCAGTCTCTTTAACTGAAGAAGGTAGTAGAGTTGTCGAAGGGATGTTTCATTTAGATAATCTATATGATATTGATAATTCGGCTTTAGTTCATCATATTAACCAAGCGTTAAAAGCAAACTATGCTTTTCATATCGATGTTGATTATGTAATTGAAGATGGAGCGATTATCATTGTCGACCAATTCACTGGGCGTTTAATGCATGGACGGCAATTTAGTGATGGCTTACATCAAGCACTTGAAGCTAAAGAAGGTGTAACTATTAATGAAGAAACTAAGACGATGGCAACAATAACCTTCCAAAACTTATTTAGAATGTATAATAAGTTATCTGGTATGACTGGTACGGCTAAAACAGAGGAAGAAGAATTTACGAATATTTATAATATGTATGTTATAAGAATACCTACTAATAAACCAGTTATAAGAGAAGATTTACCGGATTTAGTTTATAGTACAGCGAAAGGTAAATATAAAGCGATTGTTAATTTTATTAAAGAAATACATAGTAAAGGTCAACCAATATTATGTGGTACAATTTCGGTGGAAAATAACGAATATTTAAGTAGTTTACTTACGAAAGCGGGATTAAAACACGAAGTATTAAATGCTAAGAACCATGAAAGAGAAGCCGAAATCATTGCTAAAGCCGGTGAAAAAGGAGCAATTACGATTGCTACTAACATGGCTGGTCGTGGTACCGATATTAAACTAGGCGAAGGGGTAGCGGAACTTGGTGGTTTATGTGTAATAGGTACGGAAAGACATGAATCTCGTCGTATTGATAACCAATTACGTGGTCGTTCAGGACGTCAAGGAGACCCTGGAATGAGTCAGTTCTTTGTGTCTTTTGAAGATGATTTAATGAGAAGATTTGGTACTGAAAAAGTTAAGAATATGCTAATCTCTATGGGTATAACAGATGATCAATGTATTAGAAGTAAGATGTTTACCAAATCTATTGAGACAGCCCAAAAAAAAGTAGAAGGAAATAACTATGATAATCGGAAGAGTTTACTAGATTATGATAACGTTATGAATTCGCAAAGAGAAATTATTTATCAAAGAAGAAATGAAATTCTAGAAAGTGAAAATATTAACGGACGAATTAAAGAAACTATTATGGACGATATTGATATTTTATGTGATAATCATATTGCTCCAGAGGGTTATTTAACCGAACATGATAAGAGTGAAATTGCCGAGTATGTAAATGCAAATTTACTTAAGAAAGATAAAGTTAAGGTAGAAGACTTATTACCAATGAAGGATAAAGAAGTTTCACCATTCATTTATAACAAAGTGATAAATGAATATGAAACGAAGATGAAAGATGTTCCAAAAGAAATCTTAGACGAATTTGAAAAAGCGATTTCTTTAAGAGTTATAGATACGGCATGGGTAGATCATATTAGTACCATGGAACACTTAAGAGAAGGTATTGGATTACGTGGTTATGGTCAAGTAAATCCATTACAAGCTTATACTCAAGAAGGTTTTGAGTTGTTTGAAAAAATGCAAGATGGTATTGATGAAAAGGTAACAACTTTCTTACTTAATGCGGAGATAAGAGAAAATACACGTACCGAAAGGCAACAAACTTTAAAAGGTCAAGCAAATGATGGTAAGGAAAAAGTAAAACAAACTCCTAAGAAAGCTAATAAGATTGGACGTAACGATCCTTGTCCATGCGGCAGTGGTAAGAAGTATAAAAACTGTCACGGCAAATAAATATCATTTGTTAGAGGTGGAAAATGTTAAAGAATAAACTTGGCCTAGCAAATGATATAGAACTTGCCAAAGAAGAAGAAAAAATTACAAAGATTAAAGCTTTAGAGTTATTTGATAGTAATAAAATTAATGGATTTGAAGTTGGAACTTTTGAAAGTTTAGCAGAAATTCATAAGTATTTATTTCAGGATATTTATGATTTTGCAGGAAAAGTAAGAACCGAAAATTTAGCTAAAGGAAGTTTTAGATTTGCTTCAGCAATGTATTTAGAAGAAGTATTGTTAAAGATAGATAATATGCCTCAAAATACTTTTGACGAAATTATAAGAAAATATGTGGAAATGAATATTGCTCATCCTTTTCGAGAGGGGAATGGTCGTAGTACACGAATTTGGTTAGATTTAATTTTAAAGAAAGAATTAAATAAAGTAGTAGATTGGGCGCAAATTGATAAAGAAGAATATTTGTTAGCTATGGAAAGAAGTCCAGTTAAAGATACAGAAATAAATTTATTGATTAAAAATGCTTTAACTGACAAAGTAAATGATAGAGAAGTTTACATGAAAGGTATTGATGCTAGTTATCAGTATGAAGGATATACTACTTATACTATGGAAGATATTGATACCGAGTAAAAACTGATATATTTAGAGAAATAAAAAAAGAAAATTAATATTTAAAAAATTGGTAAAGGTGCTAACAATATAATTGTTACACTTTTTAAAATGAATTCTTTTATTAAATTTAATACGGGTTGTTTATTTATTGAAATAATAGTATAATATATTTGTATATTACTTATAAAATTTATAAAATATTTAGGAGGGTTTAATGTGCAAGATAAATTAATTGGTAATGAAAAAAATATTTTATTTTATAATGACGAAGAAGGCAATACTAAAATAGAAGTACTACTTGAAAATGAAGATGTTTGGTTAAAGACTGAAGCTTTAGCTAATCTTTTTCACGTAAAAAGGCCTTCAATTACTAAGCATATTAATAATATATACAATGATGGTGAACTTGAAGAAAAAAGCACATGTTCTATTTTGGAACATATGGGTAACAATGGTAAGCAAGTATATAATACAAAATATTATAAGTTCCCGTAATATTTGAAAGAGAATTGAAGAAAGAGATTGTGGGATATATACGGGTAAAGATATTGGAGAGTTTTATTATACTGATTTCTGGAATTATTATTCTAAAGTTAAAGTAGATGGATTAGAAACTATAAAAGATTTATTTAAAAGAGTTAAAGATTTTTTAGAGGAAATAAAGAAAAAATATAAAGGTAAAAATATTCTTTTGGTAACTCATAGAGGAGTGGCAAGAACAGTGTATTTTTACTTTAATGAAATCCCAAAGGATGGGATGATACAGAAATATGGTGCAAGTAACTGTAAAATTGCAGAATATAAGATTTAATTGGTATGAAATTTATAATATTGAACGAAGTATTAAAAAATGATATGATTAATTAGAAATTGAGGTAAGATATGATTATGGAAGATATGAATGAAGAATTAAGTGAAAATGTCAAACAATACTATAGTATTTTAAGAAGATATAGACATGGGGAATTTGGAGAAGATTATTTAACTTTATATGAAATTTTAGTTAAAGCAAATGATGAAACTTTATTAGAAAGGTTAACTAAAGAAGAAGTAGATTATTTAATTGAACATAGTAGTGGTTTTGTGAGATTAATGTTTTCAGATTTAAAAGAAAAAAGATTTGGAGATAATATGACTTTAAGTTTAAATAAAGAATTTTAATTTAGGTGATGGTATGAAAATTAGTATAAATGATTTAGCAGAGTATAATCTTTTAGGATATGATAGAGAATTAAGAAACTTTATAATAGAATTTATTAATAAATATTATCCATTAAGTAGTGAAGATATGGCTTGTGTTTTAAATGGAAAAGAAACTGCCAAAACAGTGGAGAGAAAGTATATTCGTAATTTGCTTATGCAAATAAAAGATGATATTATTCAAGCGGAATTAGAAATACGTAAAGTTGATTCAAGTTATAGAAATGATACAATGAATTTTGAAGTTAAAAAAAGTTTAGAATTTAAAAAACTAATGGTTGAAAGATTAAAAGAAAAATATGATGTTAAAACTAGTAAGAAGCGTTAGGTCTTAAAAGGACTTTTTTCTTTGGTTAAAATAAGGTATAATAAAAAAGAAAGAACGGATTTATTATGGAATATAAAGAACTTAAAAACAAAATAGATACATTAGAAGCTAAGTTAAATAATATTAGGAGGTCGCTTTGACTTACCTAATAAAGAAGGAAGAATTAAAGAAATAGAAACTTTAATGAATGAAGAAAACTTTTGGAATGATACTTCAAAAGCTTCAATGTTAAATAAAGAATTAACAGCTTTAAAAAAAGAAATAAAAGATACTCAAGAGGTAACTAGTGTTTTAAGTGATTTAAAAGAATATTTAGAGTTAGTTAAAGAAGATGAAAAATCTTTAGAAGAAATAGAAAATAATTTAAATGAGTTAAATAGTAAATTAAACGAATTAGAAATTGCTTGTTTTTTAAATGGACCGTATGATAATTTGAATTGTTTTTTAGAAATCCATCCAGGGGCTGGTGGAACGGAATCTTGTGATTGGGCGAGTATGTTACTTAGAATGTATAAAAGATTTTGTGAAAGAGAAGAGTTTAAGTGCGAAGTAATTGATGAACAAAAAGAAGATCCAGCTGGTATTAAAAGTGCAACATTAAAGATTAGTGGGTTAAATGCTTATGGATATTTAAAAGGTGAGCAAGGCGTTCACAGATTAGTGCGTATTTCCCCTTTTGATTCCAATAAAAGACGTCATACATCATTTGCTTCTGTTACTATAACTCCAGAGTTTGATAATAAAATAGATATCGAGATTAATGAAAGTGACTTAAAAATAGATGTTTATCATAGTAGTGGAGCGGGAGGACAATCCGTAAATACGTCGAATTCCGCGGTTCGAATTACGCATTTACCTTCTAAAATCGTAGTAACTTGTCAAGTTGAAAGAAGTCAGTTAAAAAATAAAGAAATGGCTTTAAATATGTTAAAATCAAAGTTATATCAAAAGGAACTAGAAAAGCAAAATAAAGAATTAGCGAAAGTAAAAGGTGAGCAAACAAGTATTAATTTTGGTAGTCAGATAAGAAGTTATATCTTAGAACCTTATACTTTAGTTAAAGATTATCGCAGTAATTATGAAACTAGTGAAGTAGATAAAGTATTAGATGGCAATATTAAAGAAATGATGGAATCAATATTAAAAGTAAAATAAAAAGGAGTTAAAAAATGAAAAGGTATGGATTATTTATATTTGGTTTAGTATTAGTTACTTTTGCTTTTAATATTTTCTTATTACCTAATAACTTTGCAGCGATTGGGACGAGTGGTTTATCTATTATTTTTAATAAGATATATGGATTTGATACGTCACTATTTGTTTTAATAGCTAATACTATTTTGTTACTTGTGAGTTTATTATTTTTAGGAAAACAAGAAACAGTAAGAAGTATTTTAGGAAGTATTTTATTTCCGGTATTTATGAGTTTAACAGGGATGATGACCAAATATATTGATACTAGTGATATGGAAATAATTGTAAGTGCGGTTGCGGGCGGATTTTTAAGTGGAGTTGGATATGGCCTTATTTTTAAAGCTGGTTTTACCACGGGTGGAACCGATATTCTAGACCAAATTGTAACGAAATATTATCAAGTACCTATTGGAACATCCATTATTTTAGTAGATGGACTTATTGTTTTGGCCGGTGGTTTTGTCTTTGGTATAGAATCTTTAATATATAGTATAATTATCTTACTTTTAATTAGTATCTTTTCCACGAGAAAAAGTTTAGGATTAAATGAAGATAAGGTATTTTATATTATTACGAGTAAAGTTAATGTAGTTAAGAAATACTTATTAGAACACTATAATTATGGGGTAACTATATTTGATACTAAAGGTGGTTTTAGTAAAAAAGATAAAAAAGTTATAATGTGCTCTATTAAAACAGAGTATTATTATGAACTTAAAAATGCGGTGAAAACAATCGATCCTCATGCTTTTGTAGTTATAACGGATTCTTATGATACAGTTTATATTAATAAAGAAAAGAGAAGAAAAAATAAAAGATTGCATAGTTCGTGATTATGGTATAAAATACTTATTTGAAAAGAGGAAGGCTTATGAAGAAGGAAATAGAATACTTAGAAAGTATTTTAAAAGATAATCATAAGATTGTCATAGCTTGTTCAGGGGGTCCTGATTCCATGGCCTTGCTTTTTTTATTGTGTGAGTTAAAAGATAAATATAAAA
>CANRME010000034.1 GCA_947631655.1 uncultured Bacilli bacterium
AAAACTAAATCTATACGACCAGCGGCTATTGGCTTACCATCTTTAAAAAGTATTATTGGTACTTCATTATCTAAACACTCAAACTTATATTGTTTTTTTAAAAATTTATAATTTCCTAGTTCTTCACAAGTTATATCTTCAACATTTAATTTTTCATAGTTTTCAATAGCTTTATGTACTCGTGTTCCCTCTTCTGCTGCACTGTTTAATACGTCTTGTCTTACGTCGGAATATTTGTTACCAAATTTAACTTTTAATATTTGAGTAACCGATGGAACGCATATACCATCTACCAGATATTGATGCGTTTCATCATAATACTCCAAAGTATGACCTGCTATTTCCCAAGTTTCTATCATTTTACTTTTATCCTTATACTTGATTTTACCGGCGTCATTTTTATATATTCGTCGTATAAGTCTTTATGGTCTTTCTTAAAATCTTCTTTTTTAAAGTCTTCCCGATCGTATGTAGCTGCATATGATATTTTTAATTCGTCTGATTCAACTCCTAAAATATTTTTAGATTCCATTTCGGTTAAAATTAATTGTTTTAACTCATCTCTTTTTGCTGTTAGTTCTTTTATTTTTAATTCTAAATCAGCAATTGACTTTGAAGTATTTGGCTCTAAAATGTATTTATCTTCTTGTAATGCTATGAGACTATTCATTTTTCACACTCTCTTTCTTTTCCATTATTATTTTGATTAATTCATCTGCTTTAGCCATTGACATATCTTCTAGTTTTTCAATACCATTAGCTTCTAATAATTTGGCTAGTTTTTCGCCCTTATAAATACCATTTAATATTTCTATTTGTTTTGGACTTGCTTTAAGCTCTTTTTTAGGTTCTTCTTTTACTTCGTCATTATTCTTTGTAAAACTATCAGCTTCACTATCACTATAAATTCCTGAATATGCAATTTTACTATTTTTTAAGACTACTCTATCAAAGCACCTCTTTAAAGCCATTGCATAAGGATAATCGTTTTTACAATTTCTTGCTGATATTTCTCCTACCTCATAAAGTCCTTGTTCTTCACAGCAATATGTATAAACTAGCGAATCCCCATATCCGTTTTTATCTAATGTCATACAACTTGGTTTAAATTTTAATTTTTCCTCCAATTTGTCATTGATTTTTAAGCATCCGTCGTGGCTAATAATTAATCCACTATACATTGCTTTTGTTTTATTCGCATAAGTATTTACTAAAATCCAAAAATCACTTTCCTCAAGTACATCTTTGTATTTTGCATTCTCTAACAATTCAATTGCTTTTTTCTTAGCTTCTCTATATTTTGGTGTAATTAATTCAACAGGTAATTTAATTCCGTTTATATATTCTTCTTTTTTTTCGCCAAAGTTATATTTTTTTTCTTCCATTGTCTTCCTTCCTTTCCTAATACTGGATATAAATATTTTTCTTTAAATTTTTTCATATCACTTACTGAACCAGTTCCCCCTCTGTCTTGAATCTTTTTCTTAGATAGCATGTAATCAATATTTCTTTTACTTAAATTTATTAACCCTGATACATAAAACTCACTTACTTTGTCTGCTCCATAAGCATTGATTAATTTTTCTAACTCTTTTTTGGTTATGTTCATTTAATACCCTCTAACTTATATTTCTTGTATTTACCAGGATTACCATAACGATTTGTGAATCTTATCCACTCGTCACTTATGTTATAAATTTTTCTTAATTCACATATTCTAGATGGCAGTCTTATAATCCCGTAATCTTTTATTGCTTCCCAAGGAGTTATTGTTCCGAATTGTTCAAAATGTTTTAATAGTATTTTATTTTGACTTGGTTTATCCATTACTCCACCTTTTGGCCGTTATCAAACTTTCTTCCAGTAAGTTGATATAATTCCAAGTCTTTTGCTTTAAATGGTTTAGCTCGATATTTTAATTCTCGGTTTTCCCTTTCTAAAGTTTTTATCTTGTTTTTAAGTTTAGTAGCATTGCTTTTAAAACCTCCTACACTTCCCGCTAAACTAGTGTTTTTCTTTACCAATTCAGCTATTTGTACATCTTTCTTTTGAATTTGGTATTCTGCGTTTAAAAGATTGTTAGTCGTTTCTTCTAAAGTTTTATTTAACAAACCGTTCTCTTTCTTTAACTCGTTTATTTCGCCTATTAATCTAAGCTCATTTCTTTCGTGTTCTTCTATAATTTTTTTCTTTTTAAAAAACATATCTTCCCTTTCTACCTAAACTCCCTGTTTTTTATTTTTCATCTTCCAACCAATTGTAATTTTCTAAATCATCAAATAACTTTTTATCTTCTTCGCTCATTTTAGATTCAACTGAGTTTTTAGATGATAGACCAATGAATGAATTTTCTTTTATCTCACTTAAAGTTTTTAGATTTCTACCCTTCCAATTTTTCAAAATTCCATCAATATAGGCAAAATTTTTAATTCCATTCATAACTGCTATTGTAATTGCGTATTTTAAAATTTCAGTATCCCACTCTGATAACCAAATATTTATCTTTTCGTATTCTATTCCTGACAACAACCGACCAAAATTTTCTTCTATAAAAGAATATATATTATTATCTGTTGTAGTTAAAATATCTTCTTTATTTTCTTTTTTTTTATTTTTATTTTCTTTTATTTTCTTTTCTTTTTTATAGTATTTCGTTTGTAATACGGTCGTATTACCTCTGTAATTCGGTTGTATTTCATTAATACTCCCATTTTCTTGGGCTTTTTTCCATCTTTTTAAAACATTTTCACGATTAACATTTGATTTTTCATTTATAGTCTCTAGTCTTGAAAGAACACTTGGTGAATAAAATTTATTCTTTTGTTTTTTAAATAAATCAAAATTTTCGATTAAATTTATAATTAAATCTTTTTCTATTCTTAACTCATATGCTAATAAATTAATATCTTCATCAAGAGTTAAATAACCGTCATTTTCATATAAATACTCAATAATACACCAATATAAGCCAATGCCTTCTAAACCAAGTTGCATATTTACCTTTTTTAACTTTATATCATTCCTTGCATTAAAATCATGAGGAAAATAATTTATTGTTTTCTTCAATAGACACCACCTCTCTTTAATATTTGATTTTTTACAAAATAATTGTTATAATTATTTCGTTAATTTTTATTAACAAAAGCGACTTTTTCAGAGCTGATTTGGTCGTTTTTTTGTTGTTCCATTCTAATACCATTGATTTTGATAGCACATAATATTAAAGCAGCAATTGCTATAATATATAGTGCTTCTTTAACCCATGGTCTTAGTTTTAATTTTTTCATAACTCCTCCAATTCTTCTTTATAAACTTCTTTTTTATTTCTCATAGTTTCTTGGAAAAACCATTTAGGAATTTTTCCTTGAATTGAAACTGATTCAGGATATTTACTTTTAAAGGCTTTATTTAGTTCTCTTATTATTTCATAACATTTACCTTGACCTTCTCCAGTTATCTTCTGAATATCATTCACGTTATAATAGTCCATAATATTTCTCCTTTCGTTGGATATTAAGTTGTTACAGCAACCTAGTTTGATTTTCTAACTATTATTTGATATACTTTAATTGCCCTTTGTGGCAAGGAATGGAGATGATGCCAATTGTTAAAATTAGCAGAATTTTTATACTTGCCCTGCCTGAATGCTTAACAAGTTAATTAATAATGAGATTAATTAATGATGGATTAAGTCTTAACTGCTATGGGGCAAGTTAAATTACTTTTTGAGAGAGACAACTCGTAAAAGTTAAGTTATTGCAACCAATGTACTAGTAATACATTGGGGATGCCAAAATCCAGAACCAAGTACTATCTTGTAAAACTAGGGTGAGTACATTACCTCACGTAAATTAAAGTAATGGTCGCGTTTACAATTATCGTGTTACAAAAAATTGATGGTAATGGAATAACATCTGCGATAAGTTCAGTATTAAACCGTAAGGTCGTTATTTTACTAGAATAGCTTCCTTTCGTGAATTGCTTATTGGAAATCATTTTAAGTAGTACAAATTGCATCACTTATAAAAATTTATCTACTAGATGGTTTCTTTTATTTTGTTTAAATCTAAATCAAATGCTATCGCAATTTTTATTAATTCTTCTGCAGTAAGTTTTCTTTTATTGTTAAATGATAAATTTAATTTACTTCTGCTGATTTTTGTTTTTCTCTCTATTTCATATTGGCTAATATTTTTTTCCTTAAAGTATTCTTTTAAATAATTAGAAATCATTTGTTCTCCTTTAACTATCATTTAAATTGATTATATTTACCTCTTAATTTATAATTTTCATTAGGAGGTGTTGTTTTGCATTTAGATGAAAATTCTAAGAAAGTATTAAGATATTTTATAGAAACTGAAAGTCCACAAGATAAATATACTATTGCGTGTAATGTTAAATTTTATAAAATAGATGAAGATAAACTTGTTGATACTGCAGATAAATGTCTTGATATATTACAAGAATGTGAATGTATAAAAATTAACAAAGCAACTTTTGGTAATGAAATTACATATAAATTAACTAATCTTGGTAGACATTACTTTAAAATATCTAAAGAAAATACTTTTTATAAATATTGGTATCCTATCATCACTGCTTCAATAGCATTTGTATTAAATTTAATAGTAAATTTAATAATAAATTTACTGAAGAAATAACTAACAACAACTTAGTTGTTTTTTCTTGCTTAAAAAATCTTTTGCTTAAATTTAAAATACATTGATAATTGTCCCAATTGGTTGGTTCTTTTATTCCCTTCATATTACTCTCCTAACTTTTTAACTATCATATTAAGTTGAATTTTTTTCAACTTTTAAAGTAAAAAAATATTGTTTAATTTCATCATCATTTATATGTAAAATACTTAATGATTTATTTATTTCTTCTTGCGTAAAAAATACTTTATTATTAAGTTTATTATTTATTGCTGTTGTAGATATTTCTAGAGCTTCAGCATAATTTTCTTGTGTTTTACATATTTCTTTTATTCTACCCAAAAGTTTACTATAATCGTATTCCATTTTTTCTCCTTTCTTTAGTTGAATTTTTTTCAACTTACATATTAAGTTTAGCATTAATTATTTTAAGTGTCAATACAAAAATTGAAAAAATTTCAATTTTAGTTGTTTTTTTTTCAACAATAGTTTATAATTATGTTTAGAAAGGGAGTGTTTATTTGAAAAGTGATACTTTTTCTAACAGATTACAAAAAGCAATGCAAAAAACTGGACTTAAACAGATTGATATATCAAACAAAACAGGGATTGATAAAACACTTATCAACAAATACATAAATGGTTCCAGTGAAGCAAAGCAAGATAATCTAACAAGATTATCTCAAGTATTAGGAGTATCTGAACCATGGCTAATGGGTTACGATGTCACAACTGAAGATAATTCAAAAGAAATTAAAACTTATAAAACCTATGATGAAATAGATCGTTTATATAGTAAAGCAAAACCTCACTTATCACCTGACGATGAAGAAACTATAAAATTCATAATGAACAAAACAATTAAAAATTATGAAGAAAGTAAGAAGAACAATGATTAAAACATATTTTATATATGCTTTAATAAATATTAAACGAAAGGAGTAATAAAATGGAAGAAACAATAAAAACTGCTAAGCTCTCTGTTATTGCATTAATATTTAGATTAATATTTGACTTTTGTGCGTGTGCTATACTAATTGGTCTTGTTTGGTTTCCAAGAGATTTAATGAGATACTTTTCAACAAAGCTTGTAATAACTAATAAAAGACTAAGAGGTAAAACTGGTATAATAAATACTAATGAATTAGATAGTCCATTAAACAAAATTAATAGCGTACAAATCAAACAAGGTGCAATGGGGAAAATTTGCCATTATGGTACTTTAATAATATCAACTTCTTCATCAGTATATTCTTTCGATTATATTGATAGACCTTACGATTTTAAAACAATTTTAAATAATCAAATAGAAGCTTACGATGATGCAAGAATGGAAAAACAAGCGAAAAAGTTAGCAAGTGCTATGAAAAATTAAACGCATTTAACAATATAAGTATGCTAGTATGGGTACTTAATATATAGATTAATCGAATAAAAAGGAAGTGTATTAAGTATGAATATTAAAAATTTACTATCTGGAGAAATAACGCAATGTGATTTAATAAATTATTATAATGTTACTTTGCTATACGAGCAATTGCCTCTATCGGTAAATGGGCTTGTATTTAATTACGATGGTATAAACTTTATAATAATTAACGATAATTTATCTTATTATAAAAGAAAAAAAACATTGCTCCACGAATTAGCACATATTGAATTAAATCAGTTATGTCAAAGAGACAAAGACTTATTTGCTTTTCATATTCAAGAATACGAAGATGAAGCAGATAGATATATAAAATATTTATTAAATTAAAAAATCCTTAACCTGCTGTAACAAGTTAAGGTCGGAGTTAAACTCCTTAGAAAAAAATTACCCAACGAAAGGAACTTTTTTCTATGTATTAATTTTAGCATAGATAAGTTCCCGTTTCAAGAAAAAGAAAGAAGGAATTATTTATGAATTTACAAACTTATGAAAAAACAAGATATCAAAATATATACAGACATAAGAAAAATAAAAATTATGTAATAATGATTAGTAAACCTGTTAAGTCAAGTATTTCAAGTGTAGATGACCATAAAATATATTCAATAGAAGAAGCATTAAAAGTTAGAGATAATCCTAAACTACGTCAACAAAGAGGTGCTATAAATAAAATAGTAACAGACGGAAAATACGAGTTTGACGCTTTATGGGATAAATATATCTATGATTGTCAATATATAAAGAAATTAGCTTACAATACAATGGTAAAAAAAAGAAAAGTTTATAATAAATACTATAAAAATAAAATTACAATAAAACTATCGAAAACAACAAAAGAATATTGGGGATTAATGATAGATAGGTTCCCTTGTGGCGACAAACAAAAAAACAATTGCATAAAAATATTAAAAAGTTTCTTAAATTGGTGTGTAAACGAGGAATATATTATCGCAAATCCAATAAATAATTTAAGAGAATATCAAGTTCCGAAACCAAAAATGAAGTTTTGGACTCCGGAAGAACTAAAAGCTTTTCTAAATTGTGTTGAAGAAGATTTAAAAAGCAATGACATAAAAATCAAAGAAAGAGCTTATTCAATTAAAACTCTTACTATAATTGGATTTAGCTTAGGCGATAGATTTGGTGAAACTAGAGCTTTAAGTTTTGACCTATTTTCAAAAAGAGAAAATAAAGTAACAATTGCTCACTCTATAAATTATGATACAAAATCTAATGATTTTGTAAGCGGTACAAAGAATTACCAGTCTCAAAGAGATATAGACATTCCTAGTTCATTAATAGAAGAAGTATATAAGTATAAAGACTTCCTAAAATATGAACTAGGCTATGACGTAAAAGATGATTCACTAATATTTTTTAACTATTCAAGAAATAAGCCCTTTTCGGATACTTATTTAAGAAAATATTTTTATTACTATTGCGACAAAGCTGGTGTTACTAGAATTAGAGTTTATGACTTAAGACATACTTATGTTGCCACAATGATGGCTGAAGGTTTAGAATTATATCATATAAGTGAAAGATTAGGTCATTCAAACTATTCAACCACAGTAAATAAATATGGGCATTTATCAAATCAAAAAAGAAAGGAGATAGCACAAATTACAGACAAATATATATATAAGTCGGAGTAATTTTGAGAGTAACAAGTCAAAAATATTCGGTATATACGGGGAAAAATAAAACTATAAGGTGCCCGTGCGAGACACCAATGTGTATACAAAGTCCGAACGCGGACTTTTTTCTTTACAAAATTTTTACTTGATTTATAATGCGAGATATTATATAATCTTTTTGTACTTAAAAAACGCACCCATAGCTCAATTGGATAGAGCGTTAGACTACGGATCTAAAGGTTGGGGGTTCGACTCCCTCTGGGCGCACCATATTTTTGATTTAAAGACTTGAACCATAAAGTTCAAGTTTTTCTATTCTCAAAAACTTTTAGTTCCAAAAAATATAACTTTTAATTATTTTTTCAATTTTTTCTCCAAAAAAGAAGGAAATCGACAAAAAATTGTTAATATATATTATAGAAGGACTAAATTTTTAGTCTTTAAGAAGGAGGAAAATATGGACTATAATGAACTTAGAAATATTATTAATGTAAATTTAACAGTTGCTAATGTAATTGGAAAGAAATGGTATGAAAGTCAAGCTAAAGGTGTAGGAGCAGCCGGAATGACCTTTGAAAGATTATTAAATTTACCAAATCAAAACTTTGAAATACCAGATTTTAATGGTATTGAAATAAAGACAAAATTATCAACTAAATGGAAAGATGTCTGTTTAATTGGAGCTACGCCAGATAGTTATCTTTTCGAAACAAAAAGACTTTTAGACACTTATGGTTACTATGATAGAGAATACAAAATGTTTAAAGTATTTAACCATATCTTTTATGCTAATAAAAGTACATATATTGGAAATGGCATTTATGCAAAATTAAATGTTGACTACAATAAAAAAGTTGTTCATCTCTACTTTTATGATAAAAACGAAACATTAATTGACGATAACACTTTCTGGAGCTTTGACTTATTAAAAGAAAAACTTCTAAGAAAAGATAAATATTTAATTTTAGCATACGCAAAAAGAAAATATATTTATGATGAAAAACCCACTGAATTATTTAATTACTATAAATATCATTTTTATATCTTTAAAAGTTTTGAAAATTTTTTAGAAGAATTAGAAAAAGGAATAATCCGTGTTAAAATTGGTATTAGTTTTTATAGAACTGCTGATAAATTTGGCGATATGAATTACCATGGAACGAATTTTTGCATTGATGAAGATAAAATGGAAAATATTTTTGAAAAAATAATTTAATAAACTATTATGACCAAGGGGAAAGCAACAAAAAAAGAGCAAACTGCTCTTAATATCAAACATGGTCGAGAAAACAGGATTTGAACCTGCAACCCCTTGGTCCCAAACCAAGTGCACTACCAAATTGTGCTATTTCTCGAATTATGGTGCGTATAGAGAAGAAGTCGAAAAACTTTCCCTCAACACACAATAAATAGGTAGTAATAAATTACTAACCATTAATAATATACCACACTTTTTAGATTTATCAAATAGTTTTTTTAAATTTTTGCAATTTTTTTATTTATTTTAAATATTCTATCATAGCATTTATGTCTAAAACACATATTTTATCTACTTTTATTTCACTATCTATGTATTTACTAGCATTAGATTCAAAAACTATATAAAGATTATTTTTATTAATAGTTATTTGTTCAGCCATAGGTGGAAGTATAATACTTCTTTTTTCCATTTTATTTATATCTGTTATTTCTTCACTAAATTTATATATTTCTAAATTAGAATTATTATTTGTTCCTAAAGAAGTGCTTAAAATTAGATATTTTTCATTATTAATAGTGTAAAAGTCCATACCTTGTACTAGATTAGGAGCTTTTAAAGTATTAAGATATTCTAAAGTAATACTATCATTTTCTTCCTTAATATTAAAACTTTTAATAATTGCATTATTATATCTTCCAAAACTTCCAATATATAAAATGTTATTATTTATACATAAATAAGCTATTTCATTTTTATTATTGTTAAGATAATCTTTTAACCCCTCACTAATATTATTAAAACTATATATAGGAGTAACTATCTTTTTAGTTAAGAAATCTTTACTATTATAAGCATTTAAAGTTCCGTTATCATCTGGTATCCATATAAGGTTATGAATGTCGTCATAAACAATTCCACCAACGTGAGATTTCATACCTAAATCTACAATATTAATAATATGATTATCTTTATTTAAAACATATACTAAAGAGTTATTATAGTTATTATAATCATAACAAGTAATTAAGATATAATCGTTCATAATAGTAACACCTTGAGGTATGCCATTACTATAATTAGGAGTATAAATATATGCTTCTTTTAAAGCCCCAACAAAATCAAAATAATTTTCTTTTAATTTCTTAATACTATCGTCAATAAGTTTTGGAGTTTCTTTAGTATTGTTGTCATTAATTTGTTTATTAGGTGCTAAACGATTATTATTAAACCATAAAACTAGTAAAGTAATAATTATTAAAATACTAGTTATCAAAATAATTAATCTTCTTTTCAAAATAAATCACTTCTTACAAAATATAAAATTATATTTGTTATTTATTATATCATAAATCTATCATATAAAATATTCATTAATAATTAATGTAATAAAATATTTTGATTTTTATAATATTTCTGCATAGTTTCATTTGTATTTCTTAAATACAAAGAAACATTAAATAGTATGTTTGATAAAATATTCATTTTATTTTGTGCTTTTGAATCTAATTTTTCAAAATAACATATTTGTTTTAAAAGTGTTGTATGAACATAATCTATTAGATTTAATGGGTTATATTCCATTATGTCTTTTATATTATTAACAAAATCTTCATCAGTTTTATATAACCTTTTATACTCATTAGCATTATATTTCTTATTATAATCTAGTAACATATTAATAATATCTTCTTGAACGATTTCTTTCATTTTGCACCTCTTTTCTATATTTTTAAAATTTAATAATTTAATTATATCACTTTTTTAACGAATAGTCTTCGGTTTTATAGTTAAAACTAATTTTAATGGCACAATTATATCAGGGTGATATAAATGTTTGAAAATAATTTAAGATGGTGTCGTGAAGAATTAGAAATGACACAAGCCGAATTAGGTTATATATTTGGTGTATCGGATGCAGCCGTTCGAGCTTGGGAAACTGCACACGATTCCATTCCTTTACCAAAACTAATTAAATTTTGTAATATGTATGATTATTCATTAGATTTTGTTTGTGGACTTACAAGAAAAAATATTAAATATGGTAAGTTTGAAACTAACAAAGAAAAGATAGGCAAAAGATTAAAAGCATTAAGAACTAAACTTAATTTATCACAACAAGCACTTGCTGACGAATGTAAAATATCACAAACTACTTATAGCGGTTATGAAACAGGACACTATTTAATTAATACAAGCAATTTATATTATATTTGTAAAACTTATAATGTTTCTATGGATTATTTAGTTGGTAGAACTAACAACCCAAAAATAAGCAAATAAAAAGATGGAGTTATGAAAAAACATAATTCCACTTTTTTAAATCTCTATTATCTATCAAAATCGTCATCTTTATTTCTAATATTATCTTTATTTTGTATCGTGTCCATATCGTTTTTATTAATAATTTTTTCTTCGTATAATTCGTTAATAAACTCATCATACTTGTTACTAGCGAAGAATTTATCTTGTAGAAATTC
>CANRME010000035.1 GCA_947631655.1 uncultured Bacilli bacterium
CTTAAATGGGGGATCATCAACACATTTTGGGACGGTGATGTCATAATGAGTAGTTTTAAAAGTGAAATAGCTCCAAAGGGAATGGAGTTTAAAAGTAATGAATTTATCATCAGTGATAAATATGCCACAATTCTTACTATTGTTAGTTATCCTAAATACATAAGACCTGGTTTTTTAGCTAATCTTACCAATATTGCCGGTGTAAAAATAGTAGCTAAACATATTCCTATTGATTATACAACCATGTCTAAAACTTTAAATAAAGAGATTGCCGACTTAAAAATGCGGTATCAAACCGAAAATGATAAAACTATTCAAGAAAGATTAAGACAAGATTACGAATCATTAGATAGCTTTATTAAAATGATTGCTTCTACGCAATCTAGAATTTTTGATTTCCAATTACACTTACTTATAATGGCTGATTCTAAAGAAGAATTAGATATGAAAAAAGTTCAAGTAAGAGGATTCCTAGATGCTTTATCTTTACAAGGTGTACCACTTTTATTTGAACAAGAAAAGGTTTTAAAATCTATATTACCAATATTTCCTAAACAAGATATTGAAAATAGAATAGGTATACCAATTCCATCACCAACTTTAGCAGCCATGTACCCATTTATCTTTGATAGTGTTAAAGACCCAGGGAACTCAACTCTTTTCGGAGTAGATTTCTCTGGTGGTGTAGTTTTGTTTAATCAATTCTTATATAAAGAGAAAAAGGAAAGTAATCGTGTTAATGCTAATATGATTATTTTAGGTTCTTCTGGTTCGGGAAAATCTACGGCGGCGAAACTTTTATTAAGAACGCACATTAGAAGTGATTATAAAGTAATTGCTATCGACCCTGAAGGAGAATTAGAAGACTTATGTAAAAATGTTGGAGGAGATTTCTTAGACTTAGGACGTGGTGGCGAATATGGACTTATTAACCCTTTAGAAGTAGTTTTAGATGCCGATGATGATACCTCTGCCAATGGTGCTGGTTATGCTGTATTAACTAGAACACTCCAATCTCTAAAAGCTTTTATGAAGTACTATTCACCATCTATTGAAGATGACGTTTTAACCCTATTTAGTGAAGTAGTTCAAGATACTTACAAAAGATTTAAAATTGATTTTGAAACCGATTTTACTACACTAACAAGTGAAGATTACCCAACATTTGATGATGTCTATGCTACAATTAATGGTAAAATCTTAAATATCCCAGAAGAAACTCATGAAAAAGATATTTTAAGAAGACTAGAAATAAAAATAAGACCATTAGTTAAAGAATTAAGATACTACTTTACTGGAAAAACTTCTTTAAATATTAATAGTAATTTAATTGTCTTTAATATAAGAGAATTAATGACAAGTGATGAAAATGTTCGAAATGCTTTATTCTTTAATATCTTAAAATATGCTTGGGGTATGTGTTTAGATGTGGAAACAACAAGTGTTTTATATGTTGATGAAGCGCATGTTTTATTATCTAGTAAAAATGAACTTGGTGCTGAATTCTTAGCGCAAATTCAAAGACGTAGCCGAAAATATAATTCGGGAACTATTATAATTACCCAACAACCAACTGATTTTGCAGCACCTAATTTAATAATGCATGGTAAAGCGATATTTGATAATGCTTCATACTATTTAGTAATGAATTTGAAAAAACAGGCTGTTGATGATTTAGCTTTATTAATTGATTTAAATGAAAGTGAAAAAGATACCATAAAGTATTATAATCAAGGGGAAGGCTTATTTGTTTGTGGTAGTAGAAGAATGCGTATTAAAGTTGTTTGTACGCAAGAAGAGTTAGATAGTTTTGGAGCAAGTGGCGGATTTTAGATAAATTTTAGTAGGGAGTGATGCGCGAATGAATGAAGAAGAACAAAAAGAAAAACAAATAACTGATGCTAGAGCGCATCAAGCTAGTAAAGATGTGTTAAGTACCAGTGCTAAAGCTGCTGGTACTTATTTTGGTGGATCTGTAGGAGGTAAAGCTGTTGATGCTATATCTAAAACTGAAGTAGGAGATAAAATATTAGATAGTGCAGCTTCTACTGCAAATTCTGTAATACCTGAACCACTAAAAAAAGGTATGGCAGATAATCAAGAAAAAATTTCTAGTGCTTCAAAAATTGCTGATAAACTCAGTACGGCCGAACCCGAAGCTTTAAACACCGATAATAGTGGGTATAATCCTTATTTGGGAAGATTTGCATCTGCTCCTACAAGAGTGAATTCTTCTCTTAATCCCAATAATATTAGTAGTGAACCGCCGGTTACAGAGGAAAATCCTACATCAAATCCTAATAATAACACCCAAGATGTTGAAGAAAAAACTTCTTCTAATGAAGAAGAGAAAAATTTAAGTGAAAAACATAGTAAAAAAAATAATATTAACGATGAAGCTAAAGGGGATGTAAAAATTCCTCCGGTAGTATTGACTTTTTTACCAATAATGGGTATTCTTCTTTTTTTAATTTTATTTGTTCTTGTGCTTTTTTATAATCAAATTAATGATGAAGAAAATGCTGAATACGAATATAGTAATTTGCCTACTTGTAGTAGAATAATTTTTAATGAAGATTTAGAAAACTTAAAAGAGGAACTAGCTAATATTGATCTAAAAATAGAAGAAGCTATCAAAAACAATGATTTAGAAACCCAAAATGAATTAATTGAAGAAAGATATAGTTTAATTCCTTCTATTTCTTTAGATGATTATATTGCTTGGCTTCTCGAAAAAGAAGTAGGAGAATTTGAAAATGTTGCTTTATATTATGATTTTGCTATTGCTATTCGGACCTATTTATTTAATAATAGTAATATTGAAAATAATTTTTGTTATATTGACGAATCCCAAAGTACAAAAAATACTGAATTAGGAACAAAATTTTCAGACTATATAGCTCCTACTAATGAAGATATAATAACAATTGTTAAGAATACTCATAATTATGTTTTAGTAGCTAAAGATCAATATGTCGATACTAATATAGATGCTTTTTGTGAAAACCATACTGATAATGAATTTTATTATCTAGAAGAACGAAATCAAGCTTTAGATAAAAAATGGGTAGATACTAATGTCAGTGTTAAAAATATAGAAGAAGAGTGTATTAATAATAATGGAATAACTATGAGTAAATATGGGGCTTATTATTTAGCGACAGTTAAAGATTATGGTTGGAAAGATATTCTAGCTTATTATTATAGTGGTAATCTTGAAATTAAATTAGTAAATATTATTGATATGGATGAAAAAGGAAATACTATATATTTAGGAGAAATGGTTGGTAGCGCTGATTTACCTACTGGTGCTAGTGGCTTTGCATGGCCTGTAACAGGAATGGATGCACCTAATACTTGTTCCAGAGGTATTGGAGTAAATAACCATTATGGTATGGATATTGTAAGAGGTCAAGGTACACCAGTTTATGCTTCCGCTTCTGGAACTGTTGTTGGCGTTGGTATTGTTGGTACTAATGGACTACATTGGAGTTATGGTAATGGTGTTAAAATTAAAACGGATAATAATTATATGACCATTTATGCCCATTTTGATCAACCACCTTTTGTAACTATGAATCAAAGAGTAGAACAAGGACAACAAATCGGCGTAGTAGGTACAACAGGAAATTCAACCGGTTACCATTTACATTTCGAAGTTCATGATCCGAAAGGAAATTTAGTTGATCCCTTTACTATTTTAAATGGTTTACCAGCTTGTTGTGGCAGAGGAAGGATGTGTTCTTATTGAAAAAAATAGGTATTCTCGTTTGTTTATTATTTATCTTAAGTGGTTGTACTGTAAATTATAATGTTACTATTGATGAAAATAATATCAAAGAAGATATAAATGTCAATGATAATATAACTGATAATAGAACTAAAGAAGATATTATATCCTTCTATAATAGTTGGTATCCTGTTTATTTATATGATGGTATTATTGATAATTATAATACTAAATTAGATGATGCTGTGTATTATAATAAAAGTAATCTTATTGAAAATAATAATAATTATAATTATACATTTAGTTATAATCATAAGTTAAAAGATTATCCTAAAACAACTATTTGGAGTTTATATTTATTAAATAATAGTTTTATTACTGATAATAATAAAATAAGTATTTCCTCTGGTAAGAGTATTCAAATTTTTAATAATTCAGCTATAACTAACTTAAATATAAATATTACTACTAATTTAAAAGTTTTAGAAAATAATGCTGATAGAATAAACGATAATACTTATACTTGGGAATATAACTTAAATAATTATCGTAGTAAAAGTGTAAAATTAGTTTTAGCTAAAGAAAATAATATAGAAGAAAGTCCTTCTAATTCTAATCAAAGTGAAGAAGAAAAAACTTCTAATTCTAATAATGAGATTAATAAAGAATCAAGTAATATGATTTTAATATTGTCAATTTTAGGAGTATTTCTACTGGTCTTAATTATATTACTAAAATTTCGGAAAATTTAATAGTAAATAAGTTATTTTTATTGTATAATTATATTAATTAGGTGGTGTGTATGAAATTTAGAGTTAGCTTAAAAGATTTTATTATCTTTGTTATATTTTGTGTTTTACTTTTATATTTATGCTGTATAGGAGTTCTAAATTTAGCATCATTTGGTAATGATGGTACTTTTGTGGGATTAAACCCTTTTCCTGCTTTTACTTCGCGTTATATTGGGGTAACTTTTCTTTTATTCTTTACTATTTTAGTCTTAATTTTTACTTCTGTTTCATCATATATTTTTGATAAAGAAAAAGGAAAAGGTATTGGCCTTAAAATAGGGGATAAAAAAGAAAAAGGTTATAGTAGATGGGCGAAAGACAAAGAAATTAAAGAAGATAAAGATGTGGAATTAGTCGATCTATCCAAAGAAAATGCAGGTGTTGCTGGTATTCCTTTAATTAATAATGGTAAACAAATTTATGTCGATAATGGTGAATATCATAGTTTAGTTATTGGTTCTTCTGGTTCTGGTAAATCCGAATGTTTAGTTAAACCTATGGTTAACTTACTTGCTCGTAATAATGAAAGTATGATTATTACGGACCCTAAAGGTGAACTATATCGTTCTAGTGCGGAATTCTTAAAAAAACAAGGTTATAACGTTATTTTATTAAATTTCCGGGAACCGCAAAACGGTAATGCTTGGAATCCATTATTTTTACCATATCAATATATGAAAAAGGGAAATATGGATAAAGCTACTGAGTTATTAGATGACGTTGCATTAAATATCTTGTACGACCCTAAAAATAAAGATAGTTCTTTCTGGGAAAAGAGTGCGGCCGATTATTTTTCAGGGCTTGCTTTAGGTTTATTCCAAGATGCTAAACCGGAAGAAATTAACTTAAATTCTATTAGTGTTATGAGTACGGTTGGAGAAGAAAGATTTGGGACTTCGGATTATATTAGAGAGTATTTTAAAGCTAAGGGTGAGGACTCTAGTGCTTATATCTTTGCTTCCAATACCATTAATGCTCCAAGTGATACTAAAGGTGGTATTGTTTCAACCTTTAGACAAAAGATTCGTCTTTTTGCTTCTCGCGAAAATTTAAGTGAAATGCTATCGCATAGCGATTTTGATATGTTAAAAATCGGTAGAGAAAAGTCCGCTGTATTTATTGTAATTCATGATGAAAAAACTACTTACCATGGCCTTGCAACCATCTTTATTAAACAATGTTATGAAACTTTAATCGATGTTGCACAAGAAAATGGTGGAAAACTGCCATTTAGAACAAACTTTATTCTTGATGAGTTTGCAAACATGCCACCTCTACAAGATGTTGATGCCATGGTAACTGCTGCTCGTAGTAGAAAAATTAGATTTACTTTTATTATTCAAAACTTTGCCCAATTAAATGATGTATATGGTAAAGAAGTAGCAGAAGTTATTCGTGGTAACTGTGGTAATATGATTTACTTAATTAGCACCGAACTAGCAGCTCTTGAAGAAATAAGTAAAATGTGTGGTGAAGTAAAATCTGGTGAAAAAGATAAAACGGCATCCACCCCATTAGTTACGGTAACGGACTTACAAAAGATGAAATTATTTGAAGCGATTATAAAACGTTTAAGATTAGATCCATTTAGAACTCAATATACCCCATTCTTTGAAATGGACTGGAGTAAAAATATTAAAGAGAGTACTTATCCAACTCGTAAAGATTTACAAAAGGTGCAAATTTTCGATTTAAAAAGTTTTGTTAAGAACCAACAAAAAGAAAAAATGGGCGATATGCCAAATCCTTTTGGAGGGCCTAATCCTTTTATGAGTCCTTTTGGTGGAGGACTTCCTAATATGGAACCAAGTAATGGTAGTAATCCTTTATTTGGCAGCAATTTCGATTTAGATGCCATGATGAAAGATATAGATAAGAAAATTGCCGAATTAGATGCTGAAGAAAAACAAAAAGAAGAACTTGATACTAAAAAACCTTTAGAAGAAACAATAGTTCTTCCTAAATTAGATGATGATGCCCCAGAGGTAAAACCAAAATCTAAATTAGAAGAAATTGATGATATTATGTCTAATATGAGCGAAGAAGAATTATTAGATAAAATAATGAAAGAACATAATATTGAAGAAGCTAAAACTAAAGAAAAAGAAACCGAGGAACTACCAAAAGAAGAAAAACCTAAAGTTAATATTGATGCTGATTCTGTAATAATGGATAATCATATTATTACTGATGATGAATACTTTGATGATTTCTTCGGTGATGATGATAATTAAAAAAGTTTAATTTAATCCTGACAGATAACCATATACTGTCAGTTTTTAATTTATATAGCATATAAAATAAAAAATTCAAAACATAATTAATGGAGAGAAACACTAAAATTAGAGCAATCTACATTAGATTCTAATTCAAGTGGAATATTTGTTCAAAGATTAATAAATGATACTGATAGCCTATAATATTTACAACAGGAATGGGAAAGTTAACTGGCCTTTTATCTAATATTGACTCTTTTATTACAATATTAATAATAAATTTTCGCATGATTATTTTTTATTCAGTAACTGCAATAATATTAACAATCCTGCATTACATAAATAATGAACAAGTTGGAAAAAAAGATATTAATTTAGAAATCAAAACTATGTATTAGAAAAAAAGACTAAATAACATTAAAATATATATTATAAGCATGTATAATATTAAAGTAAGTACAGGGCATTGATAATTAACAGTTATTAGTAAAAGGTACTCTTTTTACTATCTTTTTTGCAAATTTTATTATATAATTTATATAAATAAGAGTGTTTTTAAAGCTTATAAGATATGTTTCTATTTTTAAATAGGAGGACAAATTTATGGATAGTGCTGTATTAGGTATTGCTTATGCTGGAAGTAAAGAAGAATATGAATTAGATGATAATTTAACTTTATTAGAACAAAAAGTTAACAATGCTAAAAATAATGAATTAAAAGTAATTCAAGTTAGAACAAATGATGTTATGGAATATTATAAGATACATGGTGGGGAAAAATTAATAGACTATATTAGACAATTATTTGATGGTGGAATGGAATTATCGGTCCATTTACCAAGTCCAGTACCAGATAAAAGAAATCCATTAGAATTTAATGACTTTTTAGCTGGAGTATCACAAGGTGTTAAAATATTATCTATGGCAGGAGTATCAAAATTTACGATTCATCCTCATTATAATAGACTTAATTATGCGAAACTATCTATAGAAGATAAAGAAAAAATGCTAAACAATATGGGGATGATGTTTGCTAAATTAGTAGCAATAGCAGGTGGAAATATAGTATTAGCAATAGAAAATGTACCTGTGCGTTCTATAGAAGATGTAGAAATTAAACCAACTGATGAACCTAAAATTATTGAAAAGAAAAAGAAGGCAATAAAAAATATAAGTTATGGTATGTATCCAGAAGAAATGAGAAAGATTATAGATATAACAAGAAATAAATTAGGGACAATTAATCCAATGATTAATGCCGATTATTCAGTTGGTATGACTTTTGATACAGGACACGCAACAAACAAAACTCCAGATGAAAATAAATTAGGGGAAATCGCAAGATGGGTTTCAATGTTTGAAAAAGATATTAGGATATTTCATATAGCTCCTCGTGGAGAACATAATTTAGAAAAAACTGGAGAATTAATGCATAATATTTATAATGCAGTAAAAGGGCGGAATATGAAAGCTGTAGCTTTTGTAGAAAATCACTATTCATTTGGTGTGAATAATAAAATAGCAAATTTTTGCAAAGCTATAGATAATAATGCTCAAGTAAAAAAGAAACCAGAAAATAAAGATTATGCAGGAGAAAGAAAAAAATTAGAAAATCTTAAGTCATATTATTCAAATATGAAAAAAAGCCAGACAATGTCTCAAGAAAAAGCAAAAGGAATTAGTAGTGATGGTAGTAAAGAAAAAAAGGAAGATAAACCTTTAACTTTAAAAAGAACTAAAAATGAAGGTGGCAAATCAGGAGATAAGTCAAATGGTAAATCAAATGGAAATGTTAATATAATTATTTTATCTTTAATTACTTGCTTAGTTGAAATTATAACATTTTTAATAGTTTATAATTATTTATTAAAATAGGAATGTGATAAGGTTATGCAAAATTTAGAAAGATATTTGACACAAGATATATGGAATCCTAAGTATTTATTTCACGGAAGTCCTTTTGAAATAGACATTTTAGAGCCTAGAAAAAGTGAAGATGCGAAAAACATAGAAAATGTTGACGAAGCAATATTTTTAACAAGTTGGTTTATTAATGCGGTTTCTTATGCCTTTAGAAACAAATTAAAAATGGTAAATGAACATTGGGATTTTGCTATGAATAATTCGGGAGAAATACCAGCTATGACTTTTGAAGTAGAAAATTTACCAAATGATTTATATGGATATGTTTATGTATTTGAAAAAAGTGATGATATTATCAAAGATAATCACAATAATACGACACAATATAGGTGTTATCACAATTTAAAACCGATTGATGTTGTAAAAGTATATTACGAAGATTATAAAGAATACTTTAAAAGAGAAAATGAATTAAAAAGGTAGTAATTTGTTTATAGTAGGGAAAGTGGTATAAATGGAAAATGTTATTTTGGAATCAGAAAATATTTACTATGTTAATATGAATAAAGAATTTATAAAAGATTATTTAAAAATGTATATGGATTCCGATATTCAAAAAAAGTTATTCAGAAAAACTTTTACAGAAGAACAAATATTAAACTGGTTAGAAAAAATAATAACAAAAAAAGAAATGTTTACCATGATTAGTAAAGAAACAAATGAGTTTATAGGAAATATTGAATTAATACGTTTAAATGAAAATACGGGAGAAGTAGTGATTTCCATTACACCTACTAAGCAAAATAAACATTATGGAACGGAAGCCATAAAACGAATTATAGAATATGGATTTAACACATTAAATAGTTTTGTAATTGATGTATATAAAACTAATGTTAATGCCATAAAATGTTATAAAAATGTTGGTTTTATAATAGATACCAATGCCCAAAAAGAAGATAATGTCTATCATATGGTATATAAAGATAATAAATAATATTTCCACATCATTAATGGTGTGGTTTTGTTTTGAAATTTAAATTATAATTTATAAAGATTACTAGAGAACACAAAAATTGTAAAAAAATACTTGACTCTCCCCTTAAGGGTAGGTTTAAGATGAATACAAGGAGGAAGAAATATGATTAAAATTGGTGATTTTGCAAATCTATGTAACACAACAATTAAAACAGTACGATATTATGAATCTATTGGTTTACTAATACCTTGCTATGTCGATATTTATACAGGATATAGGTATTACGACGAAAAGAATCTAGAGCGTATGTATGAAATATTAACCCTAAAAGATCTCGGTTTCAGTTTGGAAGAAATCAAATACTTTAATGACGATACCATTAAAGATAAAATCCAAAATTATGAAATTGAAATTAAACAAATGAAAGAAAAAATAAAAGAATTGGGAGTGGTTTTGATGAGTGGAAAAATAGATACAAAAGAAAAAAAATTCATAAATGATGAAAATGCTATAGGACACTGGCAAATGCTTGGTATATCTTCTGATATGGAAGATGCTGAAAAACGCATTTTTATGGAAGATGATTACCATATTAAAGATTTATATTTAATGCCAAATGGCGAAAATTATTGGGTTATTTCATGGACGAAAGGTTATGTTTATATTCTTGATGCTAAATTTCCTTATGTAATTAATGGAAATACAATGTATTTAACTATAAATGATAAACTAGATAAACTAGATTCTAAAGTTATTGTTTACCAAAAAATTGATAGTTTAGTGCATCATAAAGAAGATTTTAGATATCGTGACGATACAAATATTCCTTTAACACCAAATGAAGATGCTGTAGGTATATGGGAAGCTGTTGATTACATAAATAACGAAAACAGTTTTAATCCTAATAAAATTCAAACTCCTAAACTATATCTTTTAGAACTAATCTTTAAACCAAATAATGAACTATATATTAAATATCGTGATAACGATAAAATCCAAACCAGTAAATATACTAAAGATTATCTAATAGATTTATGTTTCGAAGATACTCTATCTAAATATAAGATAGAAACCATTAATAATCAAGAATATCTTATAGTAGAATGGAAAAGTGGCGATTATATCTACGGGAAATTGATATACGGCTACTACGTATTCAAAAAAGTATCTTAAGAAAGGACTCAGAGTGAGATCTGAGTCTTTTCCCCTTTATTTGTAATTATATAGACTTTTTGTTAGTAATTTGCTATAATAAAGTCAAGAAAGGACGAAGAAAATTATGAATGAAAATATAATTAAATATTATTTAGTCGCTAATAAACTTAAAAATGTATTACGCACAGGATGGTTAGAATTAAAGGTTTCTAGTGATAGAATTGAATCAGTTGCTGAACATATTTATGGTTGTTTAGTTTTAGCTATCGGATTAGAAAGCGAATATAAACTTGATATAGATATGCTTAAAGTTATGAAAATGATAACTTTAAAAGAACTTAAAAAAGTAAATCTAAAGGAAACTACAACTCGTGATTACTTAAAACCAGATTATAAAGAAGAAAGCTTAAGTGATGCTGTTTCTAATATTACTAATGGACTTTTAAACCACGCTGAAATAGTAGCATTAATGAAAGAATATGAAGAAAATCAAAGCAAAGAAGCAAAATTCGTTTATCAATTAAGTAAGATTGAAGCTGACTTACAAGCTAAAATATATGACTTAGATGGTTATATGGCTTTAGAAGATGCTAAAGAAGATGCTAAATACTTTGGTGAAGAATTAGCAAATGAGATAATTCCTCAAATGCAAAATGCTAG
>CANRME010000036.1 GCA_947631655.1 uncultured Bacilli bacterium
ATATAGAAATAGAATGGAACATTGAATTTTAAGAAATAATGATATTTTTGGACTTTTCCTATTCCTGCACACGGTGGGGAAGATCCGGGAGCCAGTGGTAATGGGATAGTAGAAAAAGATCTGACTTTAAAAATATCTAACTATATGAAAAAAAGGTTTGATGATTTGGGCATAGATAATGCTATTAATAGAACTACTGATATTACCTTAAATCCAGATGATAGAGTAAAAAAGACATTAAGTCATTATGGTAATGGTGCTAATGTAATAGTTTTATCGAATCACATAAATGCTGGTGGTGGGGAAGATCATTGTGTGATTTTGGTTTATCTTAATATGAATACTGACTTTTTAGTGAATAATTAATATTTAAAAATAATTAGTTAGGAACATATTTTCATGATATAATTAGTTATAGAAGGCATTATTTAAGGAGTAGTGAGGAAATGGATTTTAATGAAGATACTAGAGTTAAAATTCCTGCTTTAGTTCATGCAACAAGATTGGGATATAAATATCTTTCTTTAAAAGATAATAATCTTAGAATTGATAATAGAAGTAATATTTTTGTTAATGTTTTTAAAGAGAGTATAAATAAAATAAATAATACTAATTTAAGTAGTGAAGAAGTAAAAAAAATATTAGATGAAATTTCTTTATTACTCGATAATGAAGATTTAGGTAAATCATTTTATAAATTATTAATTAATGGGTATAAAGGATTAAAGTTAATCGATTTTAATAATGTTTATAATAATAATTTTAATTGTGTTACAGAGTTACCTTATAAGAATGATAAAGAATTTAGACCAGATATTACAATGTTAATAAATGGTATGCCCCTAGGTTTTATAGAAGTAAAGAAACCTAATAATCGTGATGGAATTTTAGCAGAGAGAGATAGAATTAATGAAAGATTTAGGAATAAAAAATTTAGAAAGTTTGTAAATATAACGCAATTATTAATATTTTCTAATAATCAAGAGTATAATGATGATTCTGTCGTTCCTATAGAAGGAGCTTTTTATGCTACTTCAAACTATAATAATGTTTTCTTTAATTGTTTTAGGGAAGAAGATTATGAAATTTTTTCAAGATTGAATGAAATAAATGAAGAAGAAGAAAACTTTATTTTAAAAGATAATAATTATGTTGCTATTAAAGGAACGGAAGAATATCTTACTAATCTTAAAACTATTACTCCAACAAATAGGTTAATTACATCTTTATTTTCTAAGGAAAGAATATTAAAAATTCTTAAATATGGTATTGTTTATGTTGAAAAAAAATCTAAAGATGGTATTACAGAAATTCAAAAACATATTATACGTTATCAACAATTTTTTGCAACTTTAGCAATACAAAGTAAAATTTCTGATAATGGAAAAAAAGGTATAATTTGGCATACCCAAGGATCTGGGAAAACAGCTCTTGCTTATTTTAATGTTAAATATTTAACAGATTATTTTCAAAAAAAAGGAATTATTGCAAAATTTTATTTTATTGTTGATAGATTAAATCTATTACAACAAGCTTGTGATGAATTTGAATCACGAGGATTATCGACAACTAGAGTAAATAGTAAAGAAGACTTTATAAAAAATATTCAAGATGTTAGTGTTACCGATGCAACTGGCGGAAATACAATAAATGTAATAAATATTCAAAAATTTTCTGAAGATTCTTTTGTTAAAGAAAGTGATTATAATGTTAATATTCAAAGAATTTATTTTTTAGATGAAGCGCATCGTAGTTATAATCCTAGAGGATCTTTTTTATCAAATTTAATGTTTTCTGATAAAAATGCAATTATTATTGCTTTGACTGGAACACCATTATTAAATCAAAAATTATCAAAATTAGTATATAATTCTAAAGATATTTTTGGTAACTATATTCATAAATACTATTATAATAAATCTATTGCAGATGGATATACATTAAAACTTATTAGAGAAGGTATAGAAACTTCTTATAAAGAAAAGCTTAATGGAGTATTAATGGAACTTAAAAATATATTAGCTGGTTATAAAGATAGAGATGTTTTTGCTCATAAAAAGTTTGTAACGCCTTTAGTAGAATATATTGTTAAGGATTTTAAAGAATCGCGAATAAGGTTTGATGATGATTCTATTGGAGCAATGATAGTATGTGATTCTAATCCTCAAGCAAGAAATATTTTTAAGTGTTTAGATAAGTATTCAGAAATTACTAAAGCATTAATATTACATGATGAAGATGATAATCAAACTAGAGAAAATGAAATAAATGATTTTAAAAAAGGTAAAATTGATATTTTAGTGGTTCGAAGTATGTTATTAACGGGATTTGATGCGCCACGTCTTAAAAAACTTTATTTAGGAAGAGTTATAAAAGAACATAATTTATTACAAACTCTTACGAGAGTAAATCGTCCTTATAAAAATTTTAGATATGGATACGTTGTCGATTTTGCTGATATTAGAGAAGAATTTGATAAAACAAATGCAGAATATCTGGCAGAATTACAAGATCAATTAGGAACTGATTTTGCTGAATATAATAATATTTTTCTGTCATCTGAGGAAATTGATGAAAAAATTGAAAAAATAAAAGAAAAATTATTTATATATAATGATAATAATTTAGAAGAGTTTACTAATCAAGTTAACGAATTAAGTAAAAAAGAACTTATAGAATTAAGAAAAGTAATGACTAATTATAAAGAATTATACAATATTATTAAAATGTCTAAATCTTTTGATTTAAAAAATAAATTTGATATTAATAAAATTAAGAAAATGTTACAAGAAGTAGAACGTAGGATTAATATAATAAATTTAACTGAAAGTGAAAACAGCATAGATGATTCAGAAATGTTAAATTTAGTATTATCTAAAATAGATTTTAATTTTACTAAAATAAGTGAAGAAGAATTAAAAATTACTGACAATTATAAAGAACATTTAGATAAAGTAAGAAATGAATTAAATATTAATATTGATCAGGATGATATAAAATTTTATGAATTATTGAAAGAATATAAAAATATATTTCAGTTTAAAGAGTTTGAAAATATAACAGCTAAAGATATAGCTGAAAATGAGGAAAAATTAGATATTTTGTTTAGTAAAATTCATAGATTAAATGTAGATAATAATATGTTACTACAAAAATATTCTGGTGATGTGAAATATGTTAAAATACATAAGAGAATAAAAGACAATTTATCAAAATTTTCAAATATTAAGTTGTTTGATATGTTAAATGATTTAAAAGAAGATATAGATAGTATGATTTTAAAAAATAATAATTTAATGAATATGGAAAATTATTTTAAACATGAAATAGGTAGATTAATTATTAATGAGTATGACAAATATAATTTTACTATTATTCAGGAGGAAATAATATTCATTTCTGATTTGATAGTTGATGTTTATTTACTTGAAAGATCTGGTGGAACTAATGACTAATGAACAACAATTAATTCAAAAAACCAAGGATATGATAGATGGATTAAAAACTGTTTGTGCTAATTATGGCCTTGGCAATGCTAGTAGTGAGTATAAGATTATTACTGAAATCTTTTTATATAAATATTTGAATGATAAGTTTATTTATGAAGTTAAAAAGGTTAATAAAGAATTTAATAAAGATACTTCTACTATTGATGTAGAGGAATATTTATATAATTTGGAACCAAATGATTTTTCTATTTTAACAATGAGAATGAGTTCAAATGTGGCTAAAATAAAAAAAGAATATATGATAAGTTATTTATTTAATAATCAAAATAGTACGTCTCAAGAATTTTATGAATTATTTGATAAAGCTTTAACGGGTATTTCAAATGATAATGTTGATATCTTTTCTGTTAAAACAGGTAGTAAGGAATCTATTAAGCTATTTGATGAGTTGTCACAGTATATTACTGAGTCAAATAAGAAAAATCCTTTTTTTAAAGCTATTATAAATAGATTGGTTGGATTTAGTTTTGAAGAAGCTTTTAATGAAAAGTATGATTTCTTTTCAGTTATATTTGAGTATTTAATAAAGGATTATAATAAAGATTTTGGTAAATATGCGGAGTATTATACACCAAATTTAATTGCTAGAATTATTGCAAAAATACTAGCTCCTACTCCTACACAAAATGTAAGATTGTATGATCCAGCAGCCGGTTCTGGTACACTTTTACTTGCATTAGCTCACCAAATCGGAGAAGATAAATGTACTATTTATTCTCAGGATATATCACAAAAATCTAATGAATTTTTAAGATTAAATTTAATATTAAATAATTTAGTTCATTCATTAGGTAATGTAATACATGGTGATACGTTATTAAACCCTGCACATCTTAATGAAAATAAAAACGAATTAGCAAAATTTGATTATATAGTAAGTAATCCTCCTTTTAGAACAGATTTTAGTGATACCAGAGATCAGCTTGCTACAGAAAAATTTAAAAATAGGTTTTTTGCTGGTGTTCCGTCTATTCCAGCAAATAAAAAAGAATCTATGCCGATTTATTTATTATTTTTACAACATATTTTATATTCACTGGATAAAGATAAAGGTAAGGCAGCTATAGTTGTTCCGACGGGATTTTTAACTGGTAAAAGTAAAATTGAAGTGAAAATTAGAGATACAATTATTTCTAATAAATGGTTAAAAGGAGCAGTTTCTATGCCTAGTAATATATTTGCTAATACAGGAACAAATGTAAGTATAATTTTTATTGATAAAAGCATGGAAAATAATGAAGTATTGCTTATGGATGCTTCGAATCTTGGCGAAAAATATAAAGAAGGAAAAAATCAAAAAATTAAATTATCTACTAAAGAAATAGATAAAATAATAAATTATTTTATAAATAAAACTGAAGAGCAAAAATTTAGTATTGTTGTATCAAATGAAGAAATAAAAAATAAGAAGTTTTCTTTTAGTGCTGGGCAATATTTTAAAATTGATATTAAATATACTTCTTATACCAATGAAGAATTTATAAATGAGGTAAATAGAATTAAAGAAGAAATTAATGAATTAGTAAAAGTTAATTCTGTTTTAACAGAGAATGTGACGAAAAATTTAGAAAAGGTAAAATATTATGAAAATGGTAAAAATTAGTGAGCATACATTTGTTACGAAACTTGCTGGTTTTGAACATTCTAAGTATATTCAACCAAACGAAGTAAAAAGAAAAATTAAAGATAGTTATATTCCTTTAGTGCAAGGTAAGAATATAAGAAATGGTTATTTTGTGGAAAAATATGACTGGTTTATAGATAAGTCAATTTCAGATTGTCTTGTGAGAAGTAAATTAAATAAAGAATGTATTTTAATACCGTATGTAGGGAGTAATCTTGGTGAAGTTGGGATTTTTTATCATCCTTATGATTGTCACTTAGCTAGTAATATAGCAAAAATAGAATTAATAGATGATTACTTTGATATAGAATATTTAAAATATTATTTACAAAGTCCAATTGGACAGTCTTATTTATTTCAGTTAAAGCAAGGATCGGCACAACCTAATATTACTATGGAATCTATTCGAAATACTTTAGTTATTGATTTTTCTAAACAATATCAATTTAAAATTGTTAGATTTTTAAAAACTATAGATGATTTAATTAATAATTATTATAAAATGGCTGGAAGTTATGATGAATTACTGGAAAAAACGTATTATTACTGGTTTCATCAAATGGAATTTCCAGATTTGGATGGGCAGCCTTATTTTACCCATAATAAAAAAAAGACATTACCAAAAGGGTGGAAATATATTAATTTTTCTAAATTAGCTACTATTAAGACAGGAAAACAAGATGCTAATTTTGCAACCAAGGATGGAAAATATAAATTTTTTACTTGTTCACAAAAAACTTTAAGATGTGATGAATATAGTTTTGATTCTAGTGCTGTATTAATTGCGGGGAATGGTGATTTTAATGTTAAGCACTTTACTGGTAAATTTAATGCTTATCAAAGAACTTATGTTGTGATTCCTAAAAGAATTAAAGATTATGGTATATTATATATGGCAGCAAAAAGTAGAATTGATTCATTTAAAAGTGGATCAAATGGATCGATTGTAAAATTTATTACTTTGGATGATGTAAAAAATATAAGGGTGTTAGTTCCTTCCGATAAAAAATATTTAGAATATATAAATTCACTTGTGTTTATAATTGAAAATATTGAAAATGTTATTGAAGCATTTCAAAAAATTAAGAATATGTTTTTACCATTGCTATTTAATGGACAAGTTAAAGTAGAAGATTAGGTATCTTTATTTATAGAGTCTTAGATAATAAAGTTTTTAATAAAAAAATAAATAAATATTTACTAAAGCCATAGAATTATATAGGGTGACTTATGTTTAAAATAACTGAGACTTTTAAAAAAAATTCTTCTACTTTAACTATTTTAATAACTAATTATATTAAAAGTGTGATAAATAATGAATAATAATTCCTATAAAGCGGGAATATATATAAGATTATCTGATGCTGATGAGGGAAAATCTTACGAATCAGATAGTGAAAGTGTCCTTAATCAAAGAAATATACTAATGAATTTTGTTAAGGAAAAAGGGTTTGCTTTTGTATCCGAATATGTTGATGATGGTTATTCAGGCACGGACTTTGAACGTCCAGGATTTTCGAAAATGATTTCGGATATAAAACAAAAACGAATAAATTTGGTTATTGTAAAAGACTTATCCAGATTAGGTAGAGACCATATTATGACCGGATATTATGTTGAAAATTTTTTTCCAGAAAATGGAATCCGCTTTATTTCTATGCAGGAAGGTTATGATAATGCGTTTAATCAAGCAAGTAATGATTCTTCTACTTTTATTTTTGCTTGTAATGATTATTATAGTAAACAAAATTCGATAAAAATTCGTAATGTTTTAAATGATAAACGAAGAAATGGTAAGTTTATAGGTAGTGCTCCAAGTTATGGATATTTAAGAGACCCTAATGATAAAGGACATTTAATTCCTGATCCCAACTATGCTCCAGTGGTAAAAAAAATATTTGATATGGCTTATAAAGGTATTGGATTATCGGCAATAACCACTTATCTAAATGAAAATAAGATTAAAACACCAAGTAGTCTTAAAAGAAGAAATCACTATGCTAAAAATAAATATAATTCTAAGTGGACGATATCATCAGTTAAAAGAATTTTAAAAAATCAAATGTATGTGGGAGATATGGTACAAAGAGTTCAAACTAAAGTATCTTATAAGTCTAAAAAGAAGAAAACGTTACCTAAAAGTAGTTGGGATATCGTTAAAAATACGCATAAACCTATCGTAGATAGAGTTATATTTGAACAGGTACAAGGAAATGTTAAAAGAATAAATTATACAGTTAAAACTAAAAGAGAAAAAAGGTTATTTGAAAATTTGTTATATTGTAGGGAATGTGGGAATATGTTAACATTAACGTATAAAAAGAAACAAAATTATTGGACAATTAATTGTAATAGATATTCAAGAGATCCAAAAAGAAAAATGTGTGAATCACATTTTATTCCTTATGATAAGTTAGAAAAATCTTTATTAGCGACGATTAGAAAAACTTATAATAAATATTTAAAATCTATAGATATACCTGATATAGTAAGAGAGATTAATGATAAGAAAAAGAATAATTTTAGCAAACAGGAAAAGATAAAAGAGTTAAGGTCAAAAGAAAAAGAATATCTTAATAAATTAGATATGCTTTATGATGATAAATTTAAAGGTTTAATATCGGAAGAAATGTATAAAAGAAATGCTGAAGATGTAGAAAAACTATTAAGTAAATTAAAGGATGATATAAATATATTGAAAAAAGAAAGTATAAATAATAAGACTGATAATGGCAAGTTATATGAGGAGAAAATAAAAGCCTTAATTGATATCGATAATCCAACAAGAGAACTTATGAAAACTATAATCGATAAGATTGTTATAGATAAGAATAGAGATATTGAAATATTTTATAAGTTTAAAAATTTATTTTAATTTTAAATAGTGGTTAATTTTGTTTAGAAAATTTACTTCTTTTTCTTCTTCGATAGTTAATGCTGTTAAGTCAATTGGAAGGCCACTTTTGTTTTCCAATTCTCTTATTATTAAGTTTATATCATTTTTAATTTCTGACGAATATTTTTTATAAATGACTAATAGATCAATGTCGTTTATGTTAGCATTAGAAGTTAGTGAAGATCCAAATAAATATACGTGATTAAATGAATTAAATAGGTTTATATTTTCTTTTAATAGTTTTTTAATGTCATTGTTTGATGCTGTTAATATATTCATAGAAATCCTCCATATGTAATAATTTAACTTGCATATGTTTTGCTAGTTCGTATGCTTCATTTGATATACATCCATCTCCATTCCAATTATGTAAATTAACAATAATGCTATCTTTTTCTGGTGAAAGACGCATTAATTGTTCTTGACTTAAACAATATTCATAAATAAAAAGCATTTTTTTACCATTGATAAGAATTTCTCTTAAATTAGTTTCATTTGGGAAACTATAATTAATTTTTTTGTAATTAATATAAGTTAAGGCAAAATTTAGGCTACCTAAACGGACAGATGTGCGTTTGTAGCATTTGTAGTTATAATAAAATTGGATTAATCTAGGTGTATCTATTAAAAAAACTTTAGTGGATTTTCCATTATCTTTTAACTGAATAAAAGGCAGTTCTGTTCCTAATGAAATTTTTTCAAATTTTCCTTGTTCTTTTAATTTTTTAATTAAAAGTTCTAGTGATTCTGTTGATGAAATTATAGAATCCACAATTGGTTCTACTCCAAATATTGAGTTAATTTCTTCAGGGAAAAGCATTTCCCGTTCTTTTTCTGTATCAAAACGAGTTTGTTCGAATTCATCTACATGAGCTATAAATTCTTGAATGTATTTTAAGTTGGATTTATATTGGGAAGCATCACGTTGAAATAAATTTAGATTGGCTAAAAAAAGCATTTTTAATTTCTTATTGTTTGCTAATATTTTAGGTTCAAATTTATCCCATAATTTACGATGATTTTTTAAATAGTAATTTTCAAATATTGATTTATTTTCCAGAAGTAAAGGAACTACTTCTTTTTCTAGTTCTTCAAATGTTTTAAATTTTTTACTAAAGAACTTTTCTAGTTCTTCTTTTCTGATTTTTTTCCAATTTAACATTTCTTCTTTAGTAAAAGCATGATTTTTATCATATTCGGTATGGCAATTTGGGCATAATAAGATTAAATTTTCATATGAATTGTCTAATGATACGAAATAGACTTCAATATGAGCTTTTTCACTTATGTCTCCATTGGTACTAAATAATTCTTTTTTACAATTGGGATTCATACATCTTCCCATGGATTCAGCATATAATTTTCTTTTGATATTTTCTTTTATATATCTGCTCATACGTCATAACTCCTTATATATTTATTAATTGATAATATTATAGTAGGGTTTAAATTTTTCGTCAATATTTAATACACATTGATTATCACGAGGTGGGGAAGGTGCAGAAGTAATCTATGCTCTACGGAATTCGGATGTACTTCCTAGGATGATAGGTACGGAATTAGAAAAAGAAGGTCAAACGATAAGAAAATATTATCAAAGGAGATTACCTTCGGATCCATCTAAGGATTATTACTATATGATAAGGAATACTCCTAATACGCAAGCGATGTTAATAGAATATGGATTTTTAGATAATACAGCAGATGCTAATAAACTTAAAAATAATTGGGAAGAATATGCAGAAGCTGTAGTAAGAGCAGTAGCTAGTTATATAGGAGTACCTTATGTAGGTGTTGGTGGTGCTGGAGAATATTATACTGTGGAAAAAGGGGATTCCTTATGGAGTATAGCTCGTAAATTTAATACGACTGTAGATAAGTTAAAAGAATTGAACAATTTATCTAGTAATCTGTTATCAGTAGGTCAAACTTTAAAAATAAGTGATGATATTGAACCAATGATGGATGGTTATTACATAGTTAAGAAAGGAGATACTTTATATAGTATTGCTAGAACTTATGGACTTAGTGTAGCAAAATTAAAAGAATTAAATAATTTAACTTCTAATAACTTAAGTGTAGGACAAAGTTTAATAGTAATGGATACTCCTACTACACAAAGTGATGATAATTATTATACTGTAGTTAGTGGAGATACTTTGTATGGAATAGCTAATAAATTTAATACTACGGTAGATAAAATAAAACAAGCTAATAATCTTACATCTAATAATTTAGCTATAGGAGAGAAGTTAATAATACCAAGTGATAATAATTATCAAGTATATACTGTTGTAAGTGGTGATACTCTATATGGAATAGCAAGAAAGTTTAATACGACAGTATCAGAAATAGAAAGTCTAAATAACTTAAATACTAGCACATTAAGTATTGGTCAAAAACTATTGATTCCTTAAATATTGATAATTAAATAAATATCTGTTATAATACAAACTACATCTTATAAAGAGTGATGGAGGGACTAGCCCTATGAAGTCACACCAACCTATTAAATTAGGTGGTAATGCTAGAGCTATAAGATAACTTTTATACTCAAGTTATCTTGGGTATTTTTTCTTTTTAAGATGTTAGAAAGGAAATGTATGAAACTAAGTAAGTTACAAGAATTTACCGAAAAAGAAAGAATGGATATTATTCTTAAATTTCAAGAAGCTTTTTCTGGGGAAGAAAGAGTAGAATTTTTTAAAGAAATGTCTAATGAAGATATTAACTTTTTAATTTATTGTATGGATAATATTCATGGTAAGATTGCTTATTCAAAGTATTTGAAAAAAGAAAAAGAAAGTCTCCAATAGGGGACTTTTAATATAGTTCAGGGCATACACCAGGGTCGGGTTTATAAAAACAATGGCTTTTATATTTACCAGCATAGTTTTCACCATACCAAGTATCTTTGCATGAGTCTCCGGTTTTTGGAGCATAGAACCATAAAGAATCGGTAGCAGGATGATAGTATTCGCCCATGATAACTCTTTTAGCTAAGTTTTTTTCTAAAGTAGTAGCAGTTCCATTAAATAAAGAATTTTTGGTACCAGAGAATTGATTAGGTTGATATATAGCTTCGGTAAGAGTTCTAATATCTTTAAATGTTTTACAATTAGCGATAACTCTATTTACAATAACATTACCGACCATTAGCATTCCTAAGTTTCCTTCACTTAAAGCTTCAGCTCGCATAGTTCGTGCGGTTAAATCTAATTCTTTAGATGTATAATTAACTAACATAAGTATTCCTCCACTATATTATATTCTTTTACTGTTAAGATTTTAAGAAAATGTTACATTTAATTATTTAATAAAAATTTAAAAGCAAGGGTATTATTTCTTCCTTGCT
>CANRME010000037.1 GCA_947631655.1 uncultured Bacilli bacterium
TAGAAGTTCTAGCTCTCATTTTAGTTTAACGCACTAACCTACGTTTTAAACTCCAGTATCCGAAATTCATTATTTTATTTATCTTTAAATGTTTTCAGCCTAGACACTTAATCTCTTTTAAGAACTTAAAAATAACTACTTAAAATACTTTCTCCGTTTAACTACTCACTAGTATACACTATTTTTTTATTTTTGCAAAGTTAAATTTAAACCCTTATTATTAAATTTACTTTGTAAATATTCTTTTAAGAATTTACCACTATCACTAAAGTAAGCTACTATATCTAATACTACTGCTATTTCTTTTTCATAAAACTCAACCTTATCATTAATTAAATTATTATATATCGCTTCATAAGAAACTCTTCCCTTTACCCAGTCTAGAATATCTATTACTAAATTCATAAGAAGAGAATCCTCATATCTATCATAAAAGTATTCGACAAAACTTAACCATTCCGTTTGTTTATCTTTATCTACTAAATTTACTCCTTTTACTTCCATAACATATTTTTCATTATCTTTATTTTGAGATGCCCATACTCTATTTCGATTATAAAATTTCATCAACCCATTAGATATTCCAAATGCTCTTTCTTTTTGGTCATAATAGAACTTATCACTATTGGGATTACGATATAATACTTCGCCTCCAAAAGATATTTCATAAATCATTTCTGTATCAGCAAAAAACTCTAATAAAGGACAACCTTCTAATATAATCGATTCAAAATCATTTACTGTTTCTAAAACACCCATATAATATTCAATTCTATCTTGAATATAGTAAATAACTTTAACTGGTTTACCAATATATTGTTTTAAATTATTAAACATCTCTAGAGCTTTATCATAATTTTTCTCTTTAATTATCATCTTAATCAACCTTCTTTAAACTTAATTTAATATCACTACTTATACAATATTTATTTAAACATTTTCTTATAAGTACTTTATATTTATTATCTAAATTAGTATTATTTAAATGTCTTAATATTCTATCTAAACTTTCTCCATTAGCTAATCTTTTTAGATATTCTAATATCATACTTAAAACAAATTTTTTATTATTATCTAATAAATGATTAACTACTCTTACCCATTCTTCTAAATAATAAGGATTAATATATAATATAGAATCTTTTATAATTTTATATCTTATATCTTCATTAGAACTTAAAAGACCTCCAAATATCTCTTTAATTAAATTTGGTATATCTTCTTTATTGATACAACTACCCAAATAATTATTGGAATATAGCACTTCTTTAGTTTCATCTAAGACAATACTTTTAATTATGGAACTATTACCAATAAATCTTAAAACATAATTATCTATTTTAACACTATAAAAATAATTTATATCTACAAGTTTCCCCTTTAGTATATATAATTTATTATCTTTAATATAAGTACAAACTACTATTTCATTTCTATGTTCATATAATTTTTTTAAACTTTTTAAAGCTTTTATCTCTATATCTGTTCCCATACATTTATCACCAGGTAATTACTATCATACTACTTTAATAAAATTTTTTAAAGTACTATTTTAAATCAATATCAAAAGCATAATCATAACTAATTTTATTATAATAATTAGTTTCTAAAAAAGCTTTCTCATGATGTGAATAATCTACAATTTCTTTAGAAGTAAAGTTCTTAAACTTATCTTTAACTTTCCTCAAACTCTTTAACTCTTCTTCATTAAATATATTTCTATCATATTTTTTATTAGCTTTAATATTATAGTATTCATATTCCCCATCTATCTTATATTCACATTCTATTAATCCTTCTTCCAACCCTTTATTTAATATCATTTCATATTGGTCAGGTACTGGTCCAAAATTTAATTTAGCATATTCTAATCCCGTTATAGAGGCGCAAGTATTTTTATAATTTAGGAAATCCGCATAAAACATTTCTTTAACTAACTTTGTTTTTAAAATACCTCCTTGAGCAAAATATAAAATCATATTAAAAATTTTATCCCTATCTAATTCCTTATATCCATTATACTCGTTTAGCTCTGTATCATTATCTCCAAATAATTTACTAGTATTATTTGTTTTAAAATTACTAAGTATCTTTTCGCTTTCCTTAGTACTAAATTTATCTTCATTAGTACTAAGAATAGTTAACATATTTTCTGGGTCTTCTAATATCATTTTTAATAAAATAAGATAACTATCATTAGGAATAGAACGTCCTTGTTCATAACTAATTAGAGTCTTCTTAGCACACCCTAACATTTTTGCGAAAGTAACTTGCGATAAGTTATATTTTTTTCTTAAATTTATAATATCATCTTTATTAACCCCATACTTATTATTATAAATATTAATCGCCTTTTTTATAGCAGCATTATCTAAAACACTATCATAAACTAAACTATTACAATTACTACAAAATCTTCTCTTAGCTACAAAATTTATTTTATTTCCTTTTCTTGTAAAATTGTGTTCATAATCTTTTACATAAGTCTCTGTATTACCACAAATATCACATCTCATAATTACCACCCTATCTATAATCAATATGGAACGATAAACAAACTGTTTCTTTTTCGCTATTATATTCTTCTATAGTTAATTTTATATATACTAGTTCTCCTTTTATTCTCTTTTTAAATGTCAAAGTATTCTTACTTTTAGCATAAAATGGTTTATAATCTACAACATAGTTTATACTAGACAATGAAAGAATTTCCTTCCACGCATCTTCTTCCATAATTCCAATTTCAAATAATTCTTGAGAATAATTACGGTCTTTCCTTGTTGCAAATCTTCTTTTACCACTTCTTATTAAATTTTTCATTAGTAAAAGCAATTTTATCTGTTCCCTCGTCATAATGTAAAGACCTCCTGCTAAATAAATGGTAACATATGTTACCAATTTAGTCAATATAAGTAAACTTATTTTAATCTTTTCCCATTTACTAAAGGGTTTAAGATACGTTTTTTAATTGGTGGCATTTCAATATACGGAATATCTTCTTTTCTAATATTTAAAAATAAATCGAGATTACTTTGTATATATGCATCATTACTATTCTTTAAAATATTAAATAATTCTTCTTCCGTTAAAATATATAAATCTTTATAAGTAATTAACCCAATATCTATACTTCTCTTCGTAATATTAGCTAATAAACTCATCATATAATTATCATAATTAGAATGACAAAACATATCGATATTTTCACTTACTTCTAATATCTTTCTTGCTATATCAATATTATTTAACCCTATTTCTTGTTCCTTATCGCTATTTTTATAAATTTTAAGAGCATTAATAATTACTTCTAAATCACTTATATTTAAATCTCTTGTCCAAAATAAACCTGGTAAGATAACTCCATCTAATCTATCTGCACATAATTTAGGTCGATCATTATCTACTACCTTATACTCTTTAAAATTTGCTATCTCTTCTAATAAAATATTATCTATTTTTAAACAATCTCTTAAATACTCATCATTAACTAAAATGTCTTCCGTAAATTCTTCCGTACTATCTTGTTTTAAATAATCTTTGTTCATATAATCAATAACATGTGAAAAACAAGGTGTAGATACATCATGAAATAAACCTGCTAAAGCCATTTTCTTATCTTTAGTCAATCTATAAATTATCAAGGCCACATTTAAAGAATGGTCATATCGTGATACGTATTCCGCAAAATCATAAACGCTTTTGGAAGCATAATCCATTCCACAAAAATACCCCACTTTTTTAAGTCTTACAAGACTAGGAACATTTAAATACTTTTCTAAAAACTTAAAGTCATTATTAACTTTAAGTATTTCTTCATATTTTTCTAATATCATAAAAACCCACCTATTTTTTAAATACTAATAATTTACTAAATACATAGTTAGCAATAGTTACTACAACTTGCACTACTAATTTAGCTATTTTATCATTAATATGTAATAATGTCACCATTAAAAACATAATAAACATATCCATCCCTAAAGTAAGTAAACGTGCCCCTACAAAAGAGGTTAATTCTTTTAGCCTTTTAGGATTTTTACTTTCAAAAACAAAAATCCTATTAGCAACATAAGCAAAAGCCACCGCACATATCCAACTAAAGATATTCGCAATTTGAAGTTCTATCGCATTATTAGGGTTTAATACTGTACTTACCAATATATAATAAGACACTAAAGAAACAACCGTAGTTAAAACTCCTACGATTAAATAATTAATTATTTCTTTATATTTATGATAAAATTTCATTTTTTAACTTCCTTCTTCTTATGATGTTCAAATAATATATCGGTTTTCATTACTAAAAATATTAAGAATATCATTAAAAGAATATAGATAAACATGGCTATTTTACTATCTCCTAGAACAAAGAAAATAGATACCGAAGCAAATGCAATATCAATAAAATAAATTATTAATAAGGATGCTCTGGGCGAAAATTTAAGTTTTAAAAATTGATGATGAAAGTGTTCCTTATCTGGAGTAAATGGATCTTTACCTTTAATTAATCTTCGCAAAATAGCTAAAGCCGTATCAAAGATTGGAATAGCCATAATACATATTGGAATAACTAAACTGGTTAAAGTCGCCCCTTTAAATCCTAAAAGAGCTGTTACCCCAATGATAAAACCAATGAAATCACTTCCAGCATTTCCCAAAAATATCGAAGCCGGTGGAAAATTGTATACTAAGAAACCTAATATGGATCCCAACATTATTAATGATAGAACCACATCTAAACCTCCTAATTGGTTTAAAATAAAAGCAATAATGGCAATAGTAGCAAAATAAATTGATGCTATACCCGAAGCCAGCCCATCCATTCCATCTATTAAATTTAAAACATTAATGAAAGCAACGATAAAAAATATGGTTACCAAATAATTTATAGGAGTAGGAAATACTAAATGTAATCCTAGAAAAGTTACTTCATTTAAAACTAAATTACCATAAATACAAACTATCATCGCAGCGATAATATGCACTATTAATTGATACCTTGCTTTAATAGGATTAATAGAATCCGCAAGCCCCATTAATATTAGTAAGAAACTTCCCATCAAAATAGATAACATTACGGTATTTTGCGGAGCAAATAGGATGTATCCTAACATGAAGGATAAAAATATAGCTACTCCTCCTAATCTTGGCATCGGAACTTTATGGATTTTTCGCTTATGATCTGGATAATCCATGGCTCCCGTATGAACACTTAAAACCTTCATAATGGGAACTAAAAGCATACTAGTAAAGAAACATACTAATATTATTTCAAAAACACTATGACCATTAACTTGTAAATTCATAACTTAGTTCCTTCCCTAAACTTATTATACCCTAAAAATCATCATCAAGAATAGTTTTTTCTTTTTCTTCTTTCTTATTTTTCTTTTTCTTCTTTTCTTTTTTTACTTCTTTAACTTCTTCTTTTTCTTCAGAAACATTTTCTTGTTCTTTTTTATTCTTCTTAGGTTTATCTACTTTAATAGTTTCTTCTAATAACTCTTTTTTATTTACTTTTTTACCATTTTTCGAAACTAAAGATAAAATTATAATTAAGCAAAGAAGAATAACTCCGCCAGCACAAGCAAGCATTATTAAATAGAAATCTTCATTACCTTTATTACTTTCAAAATCATATCTTTGTAACGTTTTTTCTAATTTATCATATTGATAAAAATTCTCTTTCCCCGTTTCTAGATTAATACCTTTTACTAAGTAATAATCACTTCCATTTGTTTTTTGATATGCATCTATTTTATATTCATTTATTTCTACTACTAGTTTTTCATAACCGTTTAAGTCATCATGATTACCTAAAGGATAAACAATTAAGTTACCTAATTCAATAATTTTAAATTCTTGATAAGAATTATTTTTTTCTTTATAAATATATAAACTAACATTACCATTTTCATCATTTAACCCTACTATCGTTAAATCGGCTTTACTAGAATAGAAAGCTGGTACTTCTTTATCTTCAATAATAATCGTTTTTTCTTCAAAAGAAGTTGGTGCTGTTAAAACATCCTTTTTTCTAACTACCGTATAATTACTTCCATTTATAGTAACGTTAATAGGATCTAATTCTTTAACATTAATATTTAAAACATAAGTCTTTGTACTACCATTTTCAGCCGTGACAATAATATTTACTTTATTAGGTCCTTCTACTAGAGAAATTTCCCCATCACCTACTACTCTGGCTTTGCCATCTTCTTTAGTCGCTTTAATATTTACTTTTTCAACGTCATTCGGAACATCTAAATTATATTCCAAAGTATCTTTATTAAATTCGGGTTCAAAAGTATAACCCTCTATTTCTAAAGCTTTTAAATTATTATTTTTACTATAACTAGCTTGTAATTCTTGTTGAGTCATAACTTTAACAGTTGCTGTTGTAATGGTTGGTATAAAATCTGAATTAGGTTCTCCATCATCTTTCCATAAAGCCATTGATGAACCAGATATTGTAAAAACTCCTGTTCCTTTAGCTATCGCTTTAAAAATATATTTATAATTTACAGTTTTAGTCGTAGCATTTTGTGCTTGTGTAGCCCAAAAAGGTGGAACATCACTACTTACTAAACTAAATAGATTGCTATTATAATTTAAGCTATATTGCCATGCTCCTAATGCTTCGTTGGATGATACGGTTACGGTTACCGTAAAAGTATTACCTACCACGGCATTACTGGTAGAAGAACTTACTCTAACACTACCTGTAGCAGCATATACTTCGGTAAGACCTAAAGCAAATAATAATGCAACAAATATACTAACCTTTCTTAAAATATTTTTCATCATATATCACTCCTTTTTATTGTTCAATACTACTTGAACCTAATATTTGTTTTTGCACTTTTAATAAATCTAAAATATTTACTACACCATCTTTATTAGTATCAGCTGCTGTTAAATAAGCCCCATTTAATTTAGAAGTATTTAAGATATTTTTTTGCACCTTTAATAAATCAAGTATGGAAATACTACCATCACCATTGGTATCACCATAAACAACGATTAAATAGTCTTTACATTCCCCATTATTACAAATGGTTACTTTATCATTAGTTCCTAAAACATTTTCATTTCCAACTACATTAATAGTTGCAACCGGACTTACTTTATTAATCGCATTTTTTAAATCAGTTATACTCATACCAACATTAAAACCACTTAAGTAAGTGCCATCACTTTTTATAGAAGCAGCATTAACCACATCATTAATACTTAAACTACCACCACTAGTTTTAATTACTCTAATGTTATAATCTTGGGTAGTACCATTCTCCGCAGTTACTTTAATAACTAAATTAGTTTCCGTTCCCGTTAAAGGAATATTTCCTACTCCACTTACAGTAGACGTACTAGCAATCTTAGTTGCTGATAAATCAACAGTTGTTGCCACATCACTAACGGCGACGGTATAATTAAAGATATCATGGGCAAAACCATTAATCGAAGTTCCATTTACTTTAATATCACTTAACCGATTATTTTGATTTCCGGGATTAGGTTCGGGAGATGGACTCGCTGGCATGTTATCATAAACTGGTATCGTAAAGACAATTGGATTATCTAAAGCTCCCGCTTTTTTATAAGCGGTATAAACTAAATTACCTTCAGTATAAGGACTCATGACATTACTCATATATTGAGTTGTAAATTTTTGTTCCCCAATAACATCCCATTTTTCAAAATATATAGTATTTTGACCACCGGCTACATAAGTATTTATCAGTAAATTAGCTCCGCCCGCAATCGCTTTTTTAGCAGTATTCCAAGGTCGACCTAAAGAGTCTCCCATATTACAATTAGTACCACAAGCATAAGCAAGTCCTCTAGTTACGGGACTGGTTGTATAAGGGTCAGGATAACTTCCTACATTAAAGAAATTATAATAACCATATAAATTATACCCGCGATAAGTTCTACTACTATTACCAAGTATTTGATCCGCATTAGCATTAGTTCCTATTTCTAATCGTGACCTAGTCGCTAAATGAACCGGGCTTATAGAAAGTCCTCCATCTCTTGCCACTGCAATAAAATCATCAGCATATTTAGCGAGTGTAGAATTAACGGATAAGATACTTTTTACCACATCTAAAGTTTGGTATTCCGGATGATAAGTTAAATCTTCAAACATAAACACTCTTTCTTCATATAACCAGTTTCTTGGGTCCGCATTATAAGCGATTAAGGCTGGACTTGCTGCATACCAACCGCCCGCTTCCATAACATTATAAGTATCAGTAAGCCAGTTATAAGAACCACCAGCCGTACTATAATAACCCGTTCTCTTACTATCCGTTAAACTCTTACCAACCGTAGATTCATTACTTATAAAATTATTCCAATCTACATCAGTCTTATAAGCATTAAATACCCAGTTAGGATGTAATTCATGTAATTTATATAAACTATCCCAATATGATGAAGGAAAACCTTTATCATATAATATTTTTTCATATTCACTTTGCGGTTCAACATTCTCTGTAGCAATCGTAACAATATTTACAAAGCCCTTACAAACATAACCCGTTTCATTATTATACCTTACTTTATACCAGCCATAAGTACAATTATTATCTGGACTAGTACTTTCATCAGTATATACTTCTTCATCTAATAATTCTAAACTAGCCCCTGTATTTACTTGACCTAAAGAACCATAATTAGTTCCCGCACCACTTCTTACTCGTAAAAAATCTCCTGTAACTACAGCCTTTTTAATATCAGCGAAAACATGTATGTTTAGTACTAACATACTGACTATAAATACTAAAATGTATTTCATACTACCTTTCATACAGTTTCCTCCATACTAATATAATTATATCAAATAAATAGTAGAAAATAAATGCCTACTATATTACTTTACACATAACCAAAAATAACCATTATAAAATACTCTTACTTGCTCTACACTAAAAAATAAGATATAATAATTTATGAAAGTAAAAAGTGGTTTTATGAAAGTATTATTTAACAAACTTAAAAAAGTAAATAAATTAGCTTTAATATTATTTTTAATAAGTGTATTTTTTTATTTCATAACTTATTCTTTTATAACTACTAGTTTAGTAAAACTTACAGGTATTGAAACTTTTATAAGATACTTTATAATTATTTTATTTTTAATTTATTTTATTATTTATATCATAACTGGTTTAGTAAGTTTAATAACCAAAAAGAAATTAACTTATACTATTTTAATAACTATTACACTATTATTTAGTACTTTATTTGGAATTGGAAGTTTTTATATTAATAAAATCTATTCTAAATTAGATTTAAGTAAAGATACCATTGTTTACACTGTTAATTTAATTACTTTAAAAGAAACTGAATTTAATAATTCCTCTACTATTGGTATTGTTAAAAATTCTAAAGAAACTAATTATAATCTCTTAGCTAAAAAACTAGTTGAAGAAGAAAACTATAAAAATAAAACAATCTATTATGATGATATATACCTTTTACTAGATGCTCTATATAATAAAGATGTTGATGGCATTATTGTAAATGGTAATTATAAAATCTTATTTAGTAGCGATGAAAGATACGCAGATATTGAAACTCGAACTAAAGAAATATCTTCTTATAATGAAACAAGAAAAAATGAAGATAACTTAAATACTTCTAATAAAGCCCTTACTTCTCCTTTTAGTATTTTATTAATGGGAGTTGATAGTGAATATAATGGCTTACAAGCTAATCAAGCATTTAATGGGGACACTTTAATGCTTTTGACTTTTAATCCGAAAACTTTAACCCTAAGTATGTTTAGTATTCCAAGAGATTTATATGTCCCAATTGCTTGTAATAACAACAAACTAGCTAAGATTAACTCTTCGGCGGCTTATGGCACTAACTGTGTTATTAGTACAATAAAAAAGCTAACTGATATTGATATAGATTACTTTGTCAAAATTAATTTTAAAGGGGTTGTCGAACTCGTTGATACCCTAGGAGGAATAAATGTCGATGTTGGCATCGACTTCTGTGAACAAAATAGTAACCGCGAATTTGGTGATAAACTAATTTGTTTAAATAAAGGTTATCAAAAACTTAATGGTGAACAAGCCCTAGCTTTTGCAAGACACAGAAAAACTCTAATTAGAGGAGATATTGATAGAATAGCTAATCAACAAAAAGTCGTAGAAGCTATTCTTAACGAAGTAAAAAATATTAATAACTTTAAAACTATTGAAAATATCTTAGAAGCTATTAATAATAATATTGATACTAATATTACTCGAAATCAAATATTATCTCTATATCATGTAGCTAAAAATATTTTAATTAATAATACTACTTTAAATATTAAAAAAACTTATCTGGAATACTATGATTTACCAGTATATCTTCCCTATTCTAATACGACTACTAGTGCCTTAGGTTATTATAAAGAATCTCTAGATGATATTGTCCATATGATGAAAGTTAATTTAGGAAAAGAAAAAGAAGAAATAAATAAAACCTATAATATTGATGCTAATGAAGAATATACAAGTATGTACTACGGCAAAAACCTACGAGGTGAAAAACTAATCAATACCATGATTAATTTGATAGGAAAAAATTTAAGTGAAGCTGAAAGTTTTGCTACTAAATATAATCTTACTTTAGTAACATCTGAAGAATATAATCCCGATATGGAAGATAATACTATCCTAGAACAATCTATTCCTACTAATGCTATACTAGATAACTATGATACTCTTACTGTTATTATTAACAACCTAAACAAAATCGAAAATGTCGATTAAAAAATGTTAATAAGTTTTAAGTTATTAACATTACTTTATGATATATGGTTCTTCATATGTTCCATTGCCTGAGATTATTTGAGTTATAGCTTTTAGGTAAAGAGATGGATATATTCTATAAGCAAAATATGGTATATAATCGACATATCCCACAATTCCAATGTAAGAAATTGGCATTACAGTATACTGCGTGGGCGTCAGTGACCATTGGTTACTAGAATCAAACATCCAGTCATTTTGAACACAATATATTTTGTAATCATTGACCCAAGAAAGTAATGGCAGTACTAAACATTTTTCTCTATTAAAAGATTCGTTAGTTTTATCACCACTAGTAGCAAAACCATAATCGCTTGCATATACCATTCCTACTTTCCCTACCCATTCTGTAGGGTTTCCTCGATTTACGACAAATCTACCATTTAAGCCTCTTTCATAAATATAATATAATTTTGAAGTTGCAGTAGCATAATAATTATTATTAGCAGAACCAGTTACTCCACCAAGATACCATTTTACATTTTCTATTATATTTTTGGTAGTACCATTTTTTAAACCTGTTTCGGTAAAATTACAAGATTTAGTAGCATTATT
>CANRME010000038.1 GCA_947631655.1 uncultured Bacilli bacterium
AAAAAACGTTTTTTCATATTTTATACTAGGTGAAGAAAAATGTTTGATAAATATTTAATAAAAAGTGGTGATACTTTAGAGGGGATTGCGAAGAAATATCATACGACTTTAGATAATATCCTAGATTTAAATAATGTAAGATATATGAGTGATTTACGAGTAGGAAATGAGATAATTGTTCCGAAAGAAAAAGAGATGTATTTTAATACTTATTTAATTGAAAAAGGAGATAATTTATATTCTATAGCAAGACGTTATAATATTAATCCTAGTTTACTAGCGGCTTTAAATGGACTTAATATGGATGATTATATTTATCCTAATGAACAAATATTAATTCCAAAGGCGGGTTATAGTTATTATATAACGGCCCCTGGTGATACTTTAGAGCTTGTAGCGAAAGAATTTGGAGTACCTAAAGATAAATTATTAAAAGAAAATGAAACAGTATATTTAATGGAAGGTCAACTACTTGTTAATCGTAAATAACAAGTAGTTTTTTTATTAATTATTTGCTATAATAATTATAAGAATAGGAGGAGTGGTTATGGTAATCAGAAAACCTTATGCTTTTTTAATTAGACATTTTAGATTAATTCACTTTCTAATTATCATACCAATGTTTATTACTCTTCTTTGTACAAGAACGGTTTTAGATTTTTTTAGTACGTTTGTTGCTAGTGGTTATGTAACTAGTGAAACAAATATTGCTTCTAATTATATAAATCCAATTGTATATTTGGCTTTAATACTAATTATCGTCTCGGTTATAGCTATTATATTTCTTTTAAGGACTAAGGATAAAGATATTAAAGCTCATTTAATTATTGTAATATTTTATGCGATTTTATTAATAGGATTTTTTATTTTACCGGGTATACTTTCTAATTTTGAAACAACAGATGTAGCTCCAACAACTTCGAGAATGATAAGAGATATAGTTAGTTTTTTATACTATGTTCAATATGCGTTTATATTACTTACTTTTATTAAAGGATTAGGATTTGATTTTGAAAGATTTCAATTTATTGATTTATTAAGTGAATTAGATATTGATGAAGAAGATTCAGATGAAGTAGAGTTTAGAATTGGAGTAGAAGGTTATAAAGCGAAGAGAAAGATAAGATTCTTATTAAGAGAATTTAAAGCTTATCTTTTAGAAAATAAGTTCTTTGTTTCCATTATTTTAGGAGTAATATTAGTTATTTTAATTATTATGTTAATTATAAATATTGTAACAGGAAATCAAAATATAAGAATCAATCAAAGATTTTCTTTACAAGGATTTAGTGTTAAATTTAATAATGCGATGGTGTCTAATTTGGATTATAATGGACATTTAATTAGTAAAGATGATTATTTTTTAGCGGTTAATATTTATGTTAAAAATATATCTGGTCAAAGTAAAGAATTAGATACTAGTGCTTTCTATTTAGATTTGGGGGAAAAGAATTATATATATCCAACTTTATCTTATGGTGGTAATTTTGTAGATTTTGGGAGACCTTATTATAATGGTAAAATTTTTAAAGATAGTGAATGTGAATATTTAATTGTTTATAAACTTACGCGTAAACAAATAAGAACAGCTTATACGATTAAAATATTAGATAGTATTGTTTATAAAAAAGATGAGATAATTCCTAAATATAAAATTATTAATTTAAAACCACAAATAATAGATGAAATAAATAGTATAAGTAATGTTGGGTTAGGAGAAGAGATTAATTTTAAAAATACTAATCTTTTAGATACTAGTTTAAGAATAGATAGTTATACCTTAACAAATAGATATGTGTATGAATATAATTTCTGTTTAACCGAAGAAGATTGTCGACTTTCTAAAAATAGTGTAACTCCAGATACTCCTTCTTCTAAAGGGCAATATACCTTAATTGCTTTAAATGGTGAATTTAATATCGATAAAGAAAGTAGTTATAGTAAATATAAATTATCTACTAATGATTTCTTTAATGATTTTATGGAAATTGAGTATACGATAGGGGGAGTAACGCATACGAGTAAAGTAACTAATAAGACACCGGAAGAAGTAAAAGATACTACAATTATTCAAGTACCTAAGAGAGTAGAAAATGCGGAAGCTATTAATTTAATTTTAACTGTAAGAGATAAAAGATTTATTTATAAAATAAAATAAGTAAAATCCGGACCTATTATAGTTCGGATTTTTGTTGTTTTATAAAGAGATAGATTTTTTTAGAAAACTGTTATACAATAAAACTGTAAATGGTGTGAGGAGGTTAAGTATGAAAAAATTCTTGATTGGTATCTTAAGTATATGTTGTCTTTTTCTAGTTGGTTGTGGTAAAACTGAAACAGAAGAAGAAAAAAATCTTGGAAGTGTAGAAAAAACAACAGTGGAGGTTTTAGTAAAATTCTTTAATGACGAAATAAATGAAAATTCTGGACTTGCTCCTATTAATGATGATACTCCAGAGTTAGAAGAAGGAGTTTATCGTTATGATTTAGAAGAAGAAGGAGTTTATCTTACAGTAACTCCAGAAAAACAAGAAGTTAAGGATAAAGATATTGTAGAATCAATGCAAATTTGTTTTTCTAAAGCAGATGATAATGTGGCAGAAGCTTATGCTAAATTATTAGTAGTAGCAAATAATCCAGAAATTACAAGTGAAGAAGCAAATGATTTAGTAATAGAAGCTAAGGACAAAAAGAATGAATCTATTAATAACGGAAAAGGTATTTCTGTAAAATACGTAGAAAATAATGACCACTATGAATATCAAGTTATTAGAAATAACAAATAGCGAAGAAAAAAGTAAATTTTTAGAATAATAAAATAAAACTACTCTAAATTTAATTTGAGAGTAGTTTTTATATATGCTCGAAGTAAAAGGTTCGAGTTTACTATCATATTGGAGGAGCCAGTCGGATTTGAACCAACGATCAGGGAGTTGCAGTCCCACGCCTTACCACTTGGCTATGGCTCCATAAAAGAACACATATTAAATTCTACACTAATTCCTACTTTTTGTCAATTGTTGATACTTTATTTTATGTTAGTATTAGTGAATTGTTAATGCAAAAAACTTTTATTGACTGAAAAATAAAAATGGATTTAATTTTTTCGAAATTTGAAAAAATCTATATTCCATGATAAAATTAGTTTGTAATCAAAGGAGATAATATGGCAAATAAAATACTATATGAATTAACGCCTGCTTATAATTACCAAAGACCAGCAGAATACTATTATGATGATGGAATTTCGGGGATAAAATATCATGAGGGGATTAATAAAACTGTTTTTTGTTCACCTATATTTTTTGATAGTACGGATAAAATATTTAATTGGTTTTTAAATAATGTTGGGAAAATAATACCTAGAATAAGAATTGTGGAATATATAGGGGATTATTTGGGTGTTAGTGATGTTGTTAAAATTCATGTTTACGGTAAAGACGATGAAAATATATATTGCACAGCGGTTAATAAGAATCTTACTATAGAATATAATAAAGATACTAATCATTGGCATCCTAGTAGTGAAAAACTTGAATATACTTATGAAGCATTTAAGGAAAAGGGAGTAATTTTAAAGCATGATGTGTATGCAGAAAATATTGATTTAAAAGATAACTTTGAAATAATAAATAGTGGTAGATTGGCTAAAGAATTGAGGAGAGGATCTTCTTTAAAACTAATTCCTTCTCAAAACTCGGAAGATACAGTTTTAAAGCGTTCATTAAAAAAGCCAATTATAGATAGGCCGCTTTTATAATAATTTTTGATTTATTACAGGGGGATATGTAGTTTTCTTGTAATTTTTTATATTTTCTAAACTAAAATAGAAAATTAGGTTTTTTAATGAGTTTGAAAAAGCATACAATTTATGATAGTATTAATTTGTAATTAAAGGAGAAGTCAAATATGCCGAATAAAGAAAATAAAAAAATATACGAATTAACGACTGAATATAATTACCAAAGACCAGAGGAATATTGCTATAATGATGAAGCTTGTGAATGGAGATATTATAGTTCAATTAATGAAACTCGCTTTAGTTTACCTATTTATTTTGATAGTAAGTCTGAAATATCTAAATGGTGTTTAGATAATGGGAGAAAAATATATAAAGTAAGAGTTATTGAATATATAGGTGATTATTTAGGTGCTAGTGATGTTATTAAAATTCATACTTATGGTAAAAATGATGAAAATAAATATTGTACAGCTGTTAACGAGACATTTAATATAGAATATGTTAAAGAACTTAAATGTTGGTACCCTAGTGATGAAAAAATAAAGGATATTTATGAGGCTTTGGAAAAGAGGGGAGTAGTTTTAAAGCATAATGTATTTAAAGAACATATTGATTTAAAAGATAATTTTGATATAGATAGAAGTAATCCACATTTCCCTCCTTGGTTAATTCCTTCCTCTAAAAGAAAGGAGAAAGACCAAGTTTTAAAGCGCTCATTAAAAAAACCAGTTATACATATAGGGTATATTTAATATTAAAACTTGATTTATTACAAGGGAATGTGTAGTTTCCTTGTTTTGTTTACTAATAAGTGTTAGAATATATTATTGAAAAATTATTACATAAATTTGCGCTATTACTAGATAAAATTTTGTATGAGCACGAATTTTTTTGGTTGATAATAATCGTAATATTACACAAAATATTCATGGAGGTATCTTATGTTTAAATTAGTGTCAAAGTATGAACCAAGTGGTGACCAACCGGAAGCTATTAAAGAATTAGTAGATGGTTTAAATGATGGTAAAAAAGAACAAGTATTACTTGGGGCGACTGGAACAGGTAAAACTTTTACCATAGCTAATGTTATAGCGAGTGTTAATAAACCAACTTTAGTTTTAGCTCATAATAAGACTTTAGCTGGTCAGTTATATAGTGAGTTTAAAGAATTATTTCCAGAAAATCATGTGGAGTATTTTGTCAGTTACTATGATTATTATCAACCGGAAGCTTATGTACCTAGTAGTGATACTTATATTGAAAAAGATTCTTCGATAAATGATGAAATAGACGAGTTAAGACATGCCGCTACGAGTGCTTTAATTAATAATCGGGATGTCATTGTAGTAGCTTCCGTATCTTGTATTTATGGTATTGGCGAAAAAGAAGAATATGAAAATATGATGCTTACTTTAAATGTCGGAGATACTATAAGAAGAAATGATATTATTAATAAATTAATTGATATGACTTATGAACGCAGTGACATTGATTTTCATAGGGGGACATTTAGAGTTAGAGGAGATGTTATTGATATAATTCCCATAAATGAGAAATCTAGTGGGATAAGAATTGAATTATTTGGGGATGAAGTAGATAAGATAATGTCTTTTGATCCCGTAACGGGAGCGATTAATGCTAGTAAGAAAAGTATTTCTATTTTTCCAGCGAGTCACTTTGTAACTAGTTCCGAAAAGATGACGGAAGCAATTAGAAGGATAGAAGAAGAATTAAAAGAAAGATTACAAGTTTTACACGATAATAATAAATTAATTGAAGAACAAAGATTAAGAGAAAGAACTAATTATGATTTAGAAATGTTAAAAGAAACTGGTTTTTGTAGTGGAGTAGAAAACTATTCTAGACATTTAGCGTTACGTGGAGAAGGTGAAACACCGGCTACTTTAATTGATTTCTTTCCTAAAGATTTCTTATTAGTAGTTGATGAATCCCATGTTACACTACCGCAAGTAAGAGGTATGTATAATGGCGATCATATGCGGAAGCAAACTTTAGTAGATTATGGATTTCGTCTTCCAAGTGCGTTAGATAACCGACCTTTAAAATTCTCGGAATTCCAAGATAAAATTAATCAAGCGATTTATGTTAGTGCGACCCCTGGCGATTATGAGTTAGAAAAAACTGAGGGCGAATATGTGGAACAAATTATTCGTCCGACGGGTTTACTTGATCCAACTGTGGAAGTTAAGAAGACCGAAGGTCAAATTGATGATATTCTAGACCAAATAAAACAAAGAATGGAAAAGAATGAAAGAGTTTTAATTACGACATTAACTATTAGGATGGCTGAGGAATTAACGAACTATTTAAAAGAAATGAATATTAAAGTAGCTTATTTACATAATGAAGTTAAAACTTTAGAAAGACTTAAAATTATTCATGATTTACGAAGCGGTAAATATGATTGTGTAGTTGGTATTAACTTATTAAGAGAAGGTATTGATATTCCGGAAGTCAGTTTAATATGCATTTTAGATGCTGATAAACAAGGGTTCTTAAGAAGTGAACGAAGTTTAATTCAAATTATTGGTAGATGTGCACGAAATGCTTCGGGACATGTTATAATGTATGCGGATACAATGAGCGAATCGATGGAAAAAGCGATTAACGAAACACAAAGACGGCGTTCGATTCAAGAAAAGTATAATAAAGACCACGGTATAACGCCAAAAACGATTATTAAAGAAATAAGAGAAGTTATTTCTAATATTAATCCAGATGAAGAAGTTAAAGAAGAAAAATTAAGTAAGAGAGAACGTCAAAACCTTATTGTTAAAGTTGAACAAGAAATGCGAGATGCGGCTAAAAATCTTGACTTTGAAAGAGCTATGGAATTACGTGATATTTTATTTGAATTAAAAAGTAGTGATTAATACTTGCATTTAAAGTAAATTTAGGTATATAATATAAATAGGAAAAAGAGATATCATATTGGTATCCTCTAATCCTTTGGGTTACAGGGCACCTTTGGTGTCCTTATTTTTTAATCTTTATCAATAATACGAATTATTAAAATTAGTATTACGATAAGAATTATCAAATAATCCATAAACCCCCTTTATGAAAAAGGATTGTCCATAGACATCACTCCTTCCAAATTATAAAAATAAGTTGGATTAGAGGATGAAACACTCAAATATGATATCTCTTACTCCTTATTATAATATACTAATAGTTAATTTGTCTAGAATAAATATTCATAATTTGTAAATTAAGTTATAATGGACGGCTTAATTTTTTTGTGATATGATTGTAGAGAATAGAAAGAGGAATACTTATGGAAGTTACATATATCTTTGGACATAAAAAACCAGATACAGATTCAGTTGTAGCTAGTATTGCTTTATCTTATCTTAAAAATGCATTAGGTATTAATGCCGTGCCAAGAGTATTAGGTGGTATTAATAAAGAAACAAAATTTGTATTAGATTATTTTGGTTTTAAAGAACCAAAATATTTGAATGATGTTAAGATTGAAATAAAAGACATGATATATAATACGAAAGCTTTTATAAATGAAAATAGCTCAATATATGATGCTTTTAATATGATGCAAAGTTTAAGTGTGACAGGGCTTCCAATAGTAGATAGTAATAGATATTTAGTAGGTTATACTAATTTAAAAGAAATAGCTAAGTTTTTGATAAATGGAGATATTTATAATATTCATTCTACTTATAATAATATTTTAAATGTTATAGAAGGAGAAGAAGTATTAAAGTTTAATGATAATATAGAGGGGTTACTTATCACCGCTACTTATAGGAGTAGTACTTTTACTAGTGAAATAAAACTAGATAGTAATAGTATTGTAATTGTTGGAGATAGACAAAATATTATAGAATATGCTATTGATACGAAAGTAAAACTTATTGTGGTAGTAGGGGGAAGTAGTATAAGTGTCGAATTACTTAATAAAGCAAGATTAAATAAAGTAAATATTATATTTACGAAGAACAATACTTATACGACAATTAACAAAATAAAACTGGCGAACTTTGTTAAATTAATTAATACAAATGAAAATCCGATAACTTTTGGATATAGTGATACAAGAGATGATTTTATTGATGCGGCGAATCATTTTGGGCATACTAATTATCCGGTTGTTACGAAAGATAATAAATGTGTGGGAATGCTAAGATTAGTTGATGCAAATAATTATAAAAAGAAAAAAGTAATTTTAGTAGATCATAACGAGTTAGAACAAAGTGTAGATGGTTTAGAAGAAGCAGAGATAGTGGAGATAATCGACCATCATAATTTAGGAACGATAGGTACTAATAAACCAATTAATTTTAGAAGTATGCCGGTAGGTTGTACGAATACCATTATTTATAAATTATTTTTAGAAAGTAATGTAAGGGTACCTAAAGAAATCGCGGGAATTATGTTGAGTGCAGTCTTATCAGATACGTTGATGCTTAAAAGTCCGACAACTACGAAATTAGATAGAGAAGCAGCAAGTGATTTAGCTAAGATTTGTGGAGAAGATATAGAAAGTTTAGGGATTAAAATATTTAAAGCTGGTAGTTCGATAAAAGGATTAAGTCCAAATGAAATAATCTATAATGATTTTAAAGAATTTAAACATGAAGATGAAAGAATTGGAATTGGGCAAATAACAACATTAGATATAGAAGACATATTAGAACAAAAAGATGAATATATTAGAGAATTAAATAAAATGGAACAAGACGGGTATAAGTTAGCATTACTTTTTATAACAGATATTGTAAATAATGGAAGTTATTTGTTGTATAATAATAAAGGAGAGAGTATAATAAGTAATGCTTATAATTTAAGCAGTATTCATGAAGGGGTTTATTTAGATGGTGTTGTTTCTAGAAAGAAACAAATGGTACCACCAATATTAGATTATTTAGAAAAATAATTAGAAAGTTAAGGGAGTTTTGATGGAAGAATTTAAACCAATTTATTTAGATGGTTATATTGTTGATTTAACTGCAAATATTTTAGGTAATTATATGAAAAGTTACATAGATAGTTTAACGAGTAATGTAGATAAGTTATTTGCGATGAATGTTTTAATGTTTTATTTTAATGTTTTTGTATTTAAAAATGATTTTAACAGTTATATGAGTTATAATGACTTTTTAGAAGGTGGAACATTAGATACATACGATGATGGACATACAATATTAACATTACTATTAGGTAGTTTGGAAGATGTTAAAGAAAGAACTGGTAAGAGTTTAAAAGTGTTGTTATCTATGATGAATCAGTATAGTAATTTAACTAATTATAGATTAAGTAAAAGAGATGTTGTAAAAAATTTTTATGAATTATATAGCTAAAGAAAATAATATAGATTGTAATTTTAATAAATATACTTCTTCAGGTGAAGTTAAAAGAACAAGAATTCTTAATTGTTATATGGGAACTAGATGTTAAGAGAAAGGGAATGAGTAAATGGTAGCACTTATTACAGGAGCTAGTAGTGGTATAGGAAGAGATATTGCGAGGTATTTAAGTAAGTTAGGTTATGATTTAATAGTAGTAGCCAGAAGAAAAGACTTATTGTTAGAATTAAAGAAAGAATTAAAGACTAAAGTTGAAGTTATTGAGTTAGATTTATCTAAGGAAGAAAATGTTTATAAGTTATATGATATGACTAAGGGGAGAGTAGATTTTCTAATTAACAATGCTGGATTTGGTTTATTTGGAATGACTTATCAAACAGACTTGGATACCGAACTTAAAATGATTGATGTTAATATTAAGTGTGTGCATATTTTAACGAAGTTATTTTTACAAGAGTTTGTTAAAAAAGATAAAGGAAGAATCTTAAATGTGGCTTCTTCCGCGGGATTTATGGCAGGGCCAAGACTTAATACGTATTATGCGACTAAAAATTATGTTTTAAAATTTACGATGGCGATATATGAAGAACTTAGAAGAATGAAAAGTAATGTGCATATAAGTGCATTATGTCCAGGACCGGTTAATACTGAGTTTAATAGAGTAGCTAAAGGAAAATTTGAATTAAAAGGTTTATCTTCCGAGTATGTCGCGAAATATGCGATAGATAAGTCTTTAAAAAATAAGTTATTAATTGTACCAGGAACAACTATGAAAATTGGAGTATTTATGACAAGACTTGTTCCTTATAAATTACTACTTAGAATAACTTATGGAATTCAAAAGAGAAAAGAAAAATAACTGAATTTTTTCAGTTTTTTTACATTGCGCTTGACGAACATAGGTTTGCAGCAGTATAATAAAAATATGCAGTAAATAAATTAGATTTTCTATAGATGGGAGGTATAATAATGAATAATATAGAAAATTATAATGAAAAAATATTTGAAGATATTAAACATATCGATGAAGAGGGGAATGAATATTGGTATGCAAGAGAGTTAATGGTTATCCTAGAATATAAAAGGTGGGATAAATTTAGGAATGTTGTAAATGATGCTATGGTAGCTTGTGCAAATAGTAATAATATTATTGATGATCATTTTTCCCAAGTGGGAAAAATGATAAATCTAGCTAAAGGTGCCAAAAGAAAAGTATTAGAATATAAACTTTCACGTTATGCTTGTTACTTAATAGTTTTAAATGCTGACCCAAATAAAGAAGTAGTAGCATTAGGTAAAACTTATTTTGCCGTTCAAACAAGACGAATGTAATTAACAGAAGCAGAATTTAAAAAATTAACGGAAGATGAAAAAAGATTATATCGTCGGAAGAAAATTAGTAATGGTAATAAAGCGTTATATAAAATAGCTACTGCAAAGGGAGTTAAGAACTATGATAGATTTACTAATGCGGGGTATAAAGGTTTATACAATGGTGAAACTGCTGATGATATAGCAAAAAGAAAGGGGTTAAGATATCGGGAAGATATATTAGATAATATGGGTAGTGCCGAGTTGGGAGCAAATATTTTTCGAATTGATTTAACAGAAGATTTATTAAAAAAGCAAGATGAAAAAAGTGAAAGTAAAGCTACTAAAACTCATTATGATGTAGGAAAGGCCATTAGAGAAACTATAGCAAAATTGGGTGGAACAATGCCAGAAGATTTACCAACACCGAAAAAATCTATTAAGGAATTAAAAAAAGAAGGAAATAAACCATTAATTAAGTAGGTTTATTTCCTCCTTATTGCTTCACTATACCATAAGACATCGTCTTTTTTTTGGTCATTTAACATTATAAAGTTACTTAACATCCGATA
>CANRME010000039.1 GCA_947631655.1 uncultured Bacilli bacterium
AATAATAGTACCACATTTACTTAATCCTTGCTTTCTAATAGTTCATTAAAACTGACATTTTAACAAAATCTTAACAGGAAAAATTTAATAAATACTTGCTTTCTACAAATAATCCTAGTGATCTCATTAATCTTAAATTATATTATCAACATTTAATAGTAATTTTTGAATATTTTCGTCTTCATGTTGTTGTTTTAATGTTTCTAATATTTCTTTAATTTTAAGTAACATAGTTTTTTCATTTGTTTCAAATAAAATAGCTAATTCTTGAATAGTAAATTTTCTTATATAAAAGCCTAAATATAAACATAATATTAAAGCGTCACTTACTACTAAATATTTCTTTAAATAATTAAACCAGTTATCAAAGTCTTCTACTCCTAGAGATTCACCATTTAATAATTTTTTTATATTACCACTATCATTTTTTAATATTTCATTATCGACATTTTTATTTTCTTTATTAGATTGTTTCTTTATATTTAAATCTTGCTTTGATACTATAGCACTTTCTAAAGGTGAAATCTGATTTTCTGATAGCATTTTTTTTATTTTGGGATAAATAACTCTATAAATATATGATAATTCATTTAAAGTCATATTATAATTTATTGTAGTTGTTAAATCTTTACCAAATCTTTTTTCTAATAATTCTTGTTCTTTAGGGCTTAATAAAGTTGATATTTTTTTTAATTCTTTTCCACTTAGTTTAAATAAAGAATCAGCTTTACTTTTTACTATCTTAGATATTCTAGGAATCTTTTCATCATTTATATAAGCTTTTAAAGCTCTATTTTTGTTTAATTTTTTTATAGCTTTTTCTTGTAATTGTCTTATTCTTTCTTTGGTAAGCCCCATGATGTTTCCTATTTCTTCAAGTGTTTGAGGGTCTTCCCCATCTAATCCCCATCTAAATATAAGAATCATTAACAAACGATCATTTAGAATCTTTTGCATAATATTAACAGCACCATCTAAAAATTCTCTATCTAAGACCTGATTTTCGATATTGAATTCATCAGGTATAAATTCTTGTAGTTCTTTTTCAGTTTCTTCATTACTATAAGCAACTTTGGAATTTAAAGACTTTATTTCTCCAGTGTGAATAAAAAAGCTCATTAGTTCTTCTTTAGTATAATTCATATTAGATAGCGCTTCTTTAAAGGAAATTTCTTTTCCTAATTTCAATTCTAACTCGCTTAATTCTTTAAGAAATTTAGATATTTTCAGTGAGTAATATACTGGTATTCTAACTGTTCTTCCTTCATTATAAATATTTCTTTGAATACTTTGCCTAATCCACCAAGCAGCATAAGTCGTAAATTTATAGCCCAATTTCGGATCATAATGATTAGCAGCTTTTAATAGTCCTTCATTACCTGATTCAATTAGATCTAAAAGTTCTATTCCTCGATTGACATAATTCACGGCTATAGAAACTACTAATCTTAAATTAGATTTAATTAATTCCTCCCGTGCCTTTTTATCCCCTTCTACCATTTTAATAGCTAAATCTAATTGCTCTTTCCAACTAAGCACAGGGAGCCTTATTATCTCTTTTAAATAAGCATCAATATTATCGGTAGCAATAAAGTCATCATAATTGAAATTTTCTTCTACTTTCTCATCTTCATTTTCTAAATCAATTATTTCCTTTAACTTTTTTAAAAGATAATTATTATTTGCATCACTTTGTTCTATATAAGTTTTAATACTAGGATAATTATTTAATATTAATGAACAATCTTCAAAAGTTAATTCATATTTTGCTTTAACAATAATTAAATTAATATTTTCTAGACTTTTAGCTATATCACTTTCTAGAAAATGTTGTTCAAACAACAGAAGTAAATATTTTTTATCTTGTAGAAATCTTACTTTAACTTGTTTATAGTATACTTTTATTGTCATATTAACTAAATCATTAATATTTGGATTACTTAATTTTTTCTTAACTGATTCAATTACATGATTATAAACTTTTTCATCATTAAGTTCTAAAAATTGATAATAATCAGCATAATATTTAAAAGTTGGTTTAAAATTGTTATAAACATCAGTCATTTTTTATCCCCCATATCAATTTAAGTGTATAGAAATTATTTTATCACAATCTATATAGAATGACAATTAATAGTTTTTAAAAGTTATGTAATATCTTTATAAATCTTGTTTAATATAATTTCTTTTTCTTCTTTTATTGGTTCATTTAATTTCTCCTTTTTCAATTAAAAAATTTAAGAGAATTTGAAAATAAGTGTAAAATTTTCATACCCTTAAATTTATCCTTCTATAATATATATTAACAATTTTTTTGCTATTTCCTTTTTTAGAAGAATGTTTTTTAAATATTAAAAATTCTCAGAGTTTTTTTATATCGTTTAATCAACCTATTTTAAATATTAAGCTGCAGATAAAACAGAACGGAATGTAGTGTAATACCATCTTCCACCAGATCCGCGACCAATAGAAAAGACTCCCGAACCAAATTCATAAGTGAATCCACCTCCGCGATAAAACCAAGTACCATAAAAACTAGTAGTACTAGGAAAGTCTGCTATATCTAAATTCCATTCACCATAATAGTACCCAAAACGATCTAAAGTTTCCTTGGTTGCATCTCCATAATGGCCACGTTCATGAGATATATTACTCGAATCAAATGTATAAATATCATAATATTTATCATTTGGTAATGAATTTTCTCCAAAATCAACAGTAAATCCAGTACTTTTTATATCTACTCCACCTTCTTTTTCGTTGACCATTGCTCCCATAACTAATTCCCATGCTCCACCAGCTATATCATATATGCCATACATATTTCCTGTGGTACTTGCTTTTACGCCTTCTTTATTCCATCTTCTACCTACTTGGCAGGTAGCTGGGGCTCCATCGTCGCCAGGATTCCATTCTACGGCAGCACTTACAGATGTCCCTACACATCCTGTTGCGGTTCCTCCATAAATGCTAGAATATCCAGATGATTCGGATCCTTTCCCTTGAGTGGTATTATTCATCCATACCTCACAATTTTCTTTTGTCATATCGGCTATATTACAAGTATTCTCATCTTTATATATACCATACAAACTTTGAGTTAGATATGCTACCGCTCCCCATTCGATATTTTTCATAACTCGCGTATCTACTTCTGTTACACTTAAATTATATTTATTTCCTTCTGTACTTAATGCTTGTTCAGCAAAAAAGGCTGTTGATATACTTTTATTTACCATTGAAGTTTTATTTGGCAATATTGTTATTTCTCCTATTTTATTGATATTTCTTCCAGTTTCATCTTCTTTATCACTTGGTTCAAATTTTCCTACCCATATGCCTGGGAGTTCAGTTCCACTTTCTTCGGTTGTTCCTTTAAAAGTAAAGGCGGGATGGGTATACCATTCTCCTATAATATCACTTCCACCACAATCTTCTGTTACTGTTCCATCCCCAGCATCTGTATATGTACAATTTACTGTTCCAGTTGTTTCTTCTCCTTCTTCAAATTTGATATTGATTATTTGTTTCGGTGTTCCTTCTAATCCGACATTAAATAACTCATATTTATATCTTGGAATCCATACATACATTTGTAATATCTCTTCCATTGGAATTTTCTTACCTACTATTTCTGGATTTATATTATTGTTTTCATCAAAATATTTTTCTGTTACTCCTTCTTTGGTATTATCTACTAATACTGCATTCCCCCATCTATGGTCTTGATAATTATACCAATCACTATCTACATCTGCTACATATACATTTCCTGCTTCATCATATACTACTGGTATCATTCCTTGATATAATTCTGGGGGATTTGGTAAGTTTCCTGTTATAAAGTATACATTACATTTATCTTGTTTCGTTATTTTTAATTCTAGTTCCCATTTCGTATTATCAAATACTCCACTACCTCCATTTTCACATGTTATATGCGAAAATATCTTTCCACTTTCTTTATCTGGAAAAGTTTCTGATGTGGTATCTTTTTCTCCATCTACATATAAAGATATTTGAATATCTTTACTATAGAATTTATCTACAGTAGTATAAATAATTCTTTTATTATATTTTATTTGATATAAAGCATAACTACTTCCTATTGCTACTATTAATAATAAAGATATTACACTTAATATTATTTTATTTTTATTTCCTTTTTGAATTTTATTTAATTCTTTTTCAGGGTTAAAAGTTCTCATATATACACATTCCTACCTTATGTGTATATCTTATCATTTTATACCCCCCCCCCGTCAAGGCGAAATCAAAAATCTGCATATTTATAATAAGGATAATAAAAAAATTATTGCTCCTACTACTATTAGAATATAAGCATATCTTAAATAACAAAGTTTAAATCTTTTATAATGATTAGGTAATTTATATTTTAAAGACTTTCTTATTAAAGGAAGATACTTTTTACGAGAAATAAGTATTTTTTTTAAATAATTAATCTTATCTTTTAATTTAAGACAAGAATAATTATAAACTAAAGTTTGATTAGTAGTAGTTTTTAAATTATAGTATACTTCATAAACTCCTAGTTCTTCTTCATTTTCTAAGTAAGGAGTAAATGAATTATTTAAAATACTATTTTTAAAATAATAATTATCTTTAGTATAAATAATATCATAATTATTAGCTATATCTTTTCTCAAATCTTTAAAGTAATTTTTATTTATTAAAGTATTAGAATTTAAAACAAAATAACCATCATATATTTTATTTAAATTTCTTATTTCATTAAAGAAATTATCTTTAATTAATATTACTTTATAGTCTTTTATATCTATTAAAGTATTAGAAAAAATATAAATGTCTTTATCTAATTTTAAAGTTTGATTATTAATACTTTGTAATAATTTAGTTAATAAGCTTAAATTATCTTGATATTTTATAATAACTGCAAAATGTTTAGCAAAATAAGTTTTTTTTCGATATTTAGGAGTTATTAAATTTGTTATTTTAATATATATTAATAGCCAGATACCTATAATAAGTAATAATATTCCTAAAAGAGACATATTACACTTCCTTATAGTCTATTATAAGAAGTTAAGAAAAATATGTTACCTTTTTAAAGAATTACTATTTTCTACATAAGACATATATTTTGTAAAATCTTCTAAAGTATTTGCAATATTTAAATATTTTTTAGGATTAATGTTTAAATATCTTAATTTTTCTTCAGTTATTAAGCTTTTACGGAATTTTTCAACTTTGGTGATTATTTTATCTTCATTCATTCCTTCAGCTAAAGATTTATCAATTTTAGCTTTTAAATAGTGTTTCATAATAGATTGTACTTCATGTAAATAGTTATTTTTTTTATCATTAAAACAAGAATAATAAACTTCTTCGATAGTATCTAATAAATATTTTGCTAAAGAATAATCCGGAATATACTCACATAATTTATTTATAACTCCAGTTAAACTATGTTCATCATAATAAGCAGAATCCAAAATATTCTTACCTACTATTTGCATTAACTGATACATTAATAATGAAGGAATAGAATAATTAGTTTCCATAATTTCATTAGGATAGAAAATAGAAGTTATTAATTGTGTATATCCTTCGGTTAAACCAATATATTCAAATTTACCATTATCATAAATAGAATAAAAACCAAAACCCATAGCTTTTCTTGAAAAATCATATTTAGTACTAGACATATGTTGTAGTTCATGAAAGATTGTTGATTTAAATATAGTAACAGCACTTTTGTTATCACTTTTTAAAATAGTTTTTTGAAAATAAGTTTTATTGACTAATAAAGTATTATGAGAATCATATAAAGCTACGACATGTCCTTTAGTTTTAGTTTCTTTAGCTTTAAAATGCGCTTTAGATTTATTACTTTCTTCTTCAAATACTACTTTTAATGTTTTTAAATTTTTATAAAAATCTGTACGATATGAAGTAGGAATTATTTCTTCTACTTTAGATAATATAGGTCTTATTAATCTTTTTTCTAATAAGTCAATATTATTATTTTTAGATAAATAGTAATCAGCGATAAAAAATGATAGATAAGAACTAAAATTATTTTGAAAATATGATAATTCTTGATGAGAAACTGGTACCTCATGATTATTTTCTATCTTAGTATAACTAACTTTACCATTTATAGAATTTTCAAAATAAGTAATACCATCAATTATAAATTTAGTCTTATATGTCATATTATTCACCATATTATAATTGTACCATAAACTTTTAACTAATCATATAATTAATTTGCGTTTTTTAAAAAATTACTTTATACTAAAATTGTGGTGATTTGAAGTGAAAAAATTTAGAAATTTTATATTAGGGTTTTTAAGTGTGATATTACTTTTAATACTTACTCTTTCTTTAGTTATTAGAAAAGAAGTTAATCGCGATACTATTAAAGAAGCGTTAAGAGATACGGATTTTAGTTTTATTAAAGAAAATTTAGGAGAAGATACCGAAGAGATTATTGATGTTATAGAGGAAGTTTTAACTTACGTAGATATACCCGATAATATTGTTGATAAACTTTTAAATTCCGAAGGAACTAAAAACTTTGTAAGTGTTTATATTTCTAATACCATTGATTATTTCTTAGATAATAAAAATAATGTTCCTTTAACGGGAGCAGATTTAAAAAATTTAATTAAAGATAATTTGGATATTATTCAAAGTGAGTTACCTAGTAAAAATAAAGAATATTTAGAGGAATATGAGAGCAATATTTATAAATATATTGATGAAAATGAAGAGGATATTATAAGTTTATTCCCTGAACCAAAAGAAATATTTAGTGAAGTAGATTTAGATACAATAGAAATAAATGAATATCTTACTTTAGGAGATATTGTAAAAGGTCTTGCTTTAGTTACAAATATGAATTTTATAATTATTATTTCATTAGTAACAGTACTATTATTAGGAATTATTATTCTATTAAATATAAAAACTAAGAAATATTTAGGAATCATAGCTAATACGTTCTTTACTTATTTTGTACTAATATTAATAATGGGTGTTGTAGTATTGTTAGCTAAATATATTTTAACAGATATACCTACTTTAAAGGTGTTTATAGATAATATTATTAAATACTTTGCAATAAGTTTAGTTAGTTCATTAGTATTAAGTATTATTTTAAAAGTTGTATATGCTAATGTTAAGAATGCGGCAAAGAAATAATTTAAAAGGGATTTTAAAAAATCCTTTTTTTAGTCTACTCGTTTTTTAGTCTTTGTGGTATAATCTAGGTATGTCTTCGTAGCTCAGTAGGATAGAGCAATCGCCTCCTAAGCGATAGGTCGGCAGTTCGATTCTGCCCGAGGACACCAGATAGATACTAAACTCGGACTTATCCATAGTTCGAGTTTTAAAATGGGTAAAATTATGATATAATAGGTAATAACTTTAAATTGAAATTTTTCAATTTAGAAAGTATACTTGCAAATAATCAAATTCATTAGTTAATTATTGAGGTAATAAGATATGAGTAAAAAACGAAAAAAATCAGATAAACAGCTAAAGCACGATAGGCAAATTTCTAGAGATAAAAGAAATTCGTTAAAGCAAGAAATAAAAGAAAATGTTTCTTTACATAGAAATAATGAAATTTTTCATATTATGTTTATTTCTAAAGAAACAAAAAATATGGAAAAAATATTATTTGACATGTATTCCTTAAGTAATGGGTATTTAATAAATTTACCAATTGTTACTACACAAATGATAAATGAATGTGAAGATAAGACTCCAAAAGAAATAATTTTACATTATTTTGGGATAGAATCTAATAGTATTCAGTTGATAGATGGAACAAATTTAATTATTGTCAAAAATTTTAGAGTTGTTAATAACATTAAAAATCTACTAGAATTAATAGTGCGTCCATATAACGAGTACACTTGGTATGATAATAATTGTATAACAACATTATATGGAAAACGAATTTTTAAAGGAGAAAAATTAAAAGACTTTTTTGCTACTAAAAATGATTTAGAAAGATTGTTTGTATTTCAAGATACTATAACAGAGATATTATTTTATAGAATAATAGAAAACAAAATAAACGGTTACGAATTTTTAAATAGTTATCTTGGAATTTTCTACAAAAGCACTGGTACTGAAACAGGAAACAGAAAAAAACGAAATAATTCTGTTGGTTGGTCAACATTTTATGAATTAATAGCTCAAAATGATGAAATATTTGCTACCGAAGAAAAAGAAATACGTGAATTACTAGAGGATGATTCCAATCCTAAAAAGTTAATCTTACAACAAAAAAATAATAAATAATACAAACATTAATAAAATGTGTCGTACGTATTCCTTTAGGCAGAAAGTAAGTTTACATTAAAAATTTAAAAAACGAGTAGTATTTTACTCGTCTTTTTCACCATCATGGATATCAGATTTAGGTTCTTTTAAGCCTTCAATGGTAATATTATTTTTTTTAGCGTAATCCCATAAAGCGGCATGAATGGCTTCTTCGGCTAATAAACTACAGTGAATTTTAACAGGAGGAAGTCCATCTAGAGCTTCCATAACCGTTTTATTAGTTATTTCTAAAGCTTCATAAATACTTTTTCCTTTAATAAGTTCGGTAGCCATACTGCTCGTTGCAATGGCGGCCCCACAACCAAATGTTTTAAATTTTACATCTCTGATTATTTGATTTTCGTCAATATCTAAGTAAATACGCATGATGTCGCCACATTTAGCGTTACCTACAGTACCTACTCCAGAAGCGTTTTCAATTTCACCAACATTACGAGGGTGAGTAAAATGATCCATTACTTTATCACTATACATTATTTACCTTCTTTCTTAACAAAGTCTTCATATAAAGGAGACATACTACGTAGCTCACTAATTATTTTTACTAAATTATCACAAACATAATCAATTTCTTCTAATGTATTATCTTTTCCAATACTTAAACGAAGTGAACCATGAGCAATAGCATGAGGAAGTCCAATAGCTAGTAAAACATGACTTGGGTCTAAAGAACCACTAGTACATGCACTACCAGAAGAAGCACATATTCCTAAAGCATCTAGTTTTAGAAGCATTCCTTCTCCTTCAATAAATTCAAAACTAAAATTCATATTAGCAGGTAAACGTTTTTCCACACTTCCATTTACTCTAACATAAGGGATCTCTTTTAGGACACGATCCATTAAATGGTCACGTAAACCTAAAATATATTTATTGTCTTCATCTTTAGTTTGAAACTTTAATTCCGCGGCTTTTTTAAAGCCCATGATAAGAGCACTATTAGTAGTTCCAGCTCTTTTCCCTTGTTCTTGATTACCACCATTAATTAAAGGACTTATCATTAAACCTTTTCTCACATATAAGAATCCAATACCTTTAGGTCCATTAATTTTATGAGCACTAGTACTTAATAAATCGATATTATCTTCTTTTACATCAATATCTAATACTCCATAAGCTTGAACAGCATCGGTATGAAATAAACAATTATGTTTATGACAGATAGCTCCTATTTCTTTAATGGGTTCAATAGTACCTATTTCGTTATTAGCAGTCATAACACTTACTAATATAGTGTCTTCTCTGATAGAGTTTTCTAATTCCTCTAAATCGACTAAGCCATCTTTATCGACATTAAGATAAGTTATTTCAAAACCTAGTTTTTCTAAAGTTTTAACACTTTCTAAAATAGCATGATGTTCTATTTTACTAATTATGATATGGCGCCCTTTAGCTTTTTTAGCCATCGCAATTCCTTTTATGGCCCAGTTATCAGCTTCACTACCACTACCAGTGAAATAAATTTCACTAGCATCAGCATTGATAGTATGTGCAAGATATTCTCTAGCGTCTTGTAAATCCTTAGCAATTTCTCTAGATGGGGTATAAATACTACTAGGATTCTCAAACTTTTCCGTAAAATAAGGAATCATAGCATCTACTACTTCTTTTTTAACTTTCGTAGTAGCAGCATTATCTAAATAAATCATTATATCTTTCCTTTCTATATATAAAATAAATTATTTAAAAATTATTTTGAAAACTTTTAATCGTTTTCATGATTATTTTATATCTTAGAGAAAAGAAAATCAAGAAAAAAACTTACCTTAAATGGTAAGCTTAAATTATTTTTGTAAAGTTATCATGTTAAAGATAAATAAAGCCCATACCGTAAAGACTAAACTAAATTTAAACTTATACATTTCATAAGCTGCTACACATTTATCCATAGTTGATACTAAATAACTTTCTTTGTATTTAGGAAGTTCATTGCATATCGGAAACATATGGGATTTGATAATGTTTTGTTCAAATTCGTTTATATTAAAGTCTTTCATCGCATTAGCACATGCTAAATCGGGATGTTGTTTTAATTTTTGACCGGCATTATAATCGGTTAAATCTTTATCTAAATAATAATCGTGTAAAACAGCTGCGGTTACAGTTTCTTTTAATTTTTTTAAATGTAATCTTTTTCCTACAAAGTAAGTAGCTTTAGCTACTCTTATAGAGTGATCATATCTTGATATTCCATGGTGTAATTCACTATCTAG
>CANRME010000040.1 GCA_947631655.1 uncultured Bacilli bacterium
GGAAGTATATTCTATCATGTAATAAACTGACATTTTAAAAAAACTTAGACTGACATTTCTAAAAAGGATTAACAAATAAAAAATTATTGTTGCATTTTTAGTAAATTTATGTATATAATATATATATAGGAATTAAAAAAGAGATACATTTGATTTTCCTTGTTAGATGTTTCTCGGTCCAAAAGTTTTGGAAAGGAAGCACCTATTCAGTGATGAGTAGGTGCTTCTTTTTTTTAGTCTTTTGACTGGTAAATTTTTGATAATACTATTAAAAGTATTATTAAGATTACTATGTAATCCAAAATTTTCTCCATTCATAGGACCTCACCTCCTCCATATATTTATTTTCATAAAAATGGACCGAGGTTAAAACACCTAACTATCAAATGTATCTCTATATATAATTATAGTTATTAGTTAATAATTTGTCTAGTGTAAATTGTTATTTTTTGTAAAATTAAAAAGAGTTATAAACTCTTTAATTTAATAAACTATTTAATTGTTTAAGAAGACGTAAAAATTCTTCTTCTCTTTCATAAGATAAAACAATATTGGGTACTTGAGTAGATGATTCTTCTATTTCATCAGTTTCATTTAAAGGATTAGAATTATCTATTTTTTTAATATTTATACCTTCTTTATTGCTTTCTTCTTCATAATTTAAAGCATAATTTTTATGTTGTTTAATTAATTCATCATAACTTATAATAGCTTTTTCTTCTTGTTCTGTTTCGTAATCAGTTAATTCAATATTATTATATGGGGTATGTTCATCAATTTCTTTAGATAAAGCTACCAAATCTAATTCATCTTCTTCTTTATTTTCTGGTAAATCATAATAATCATCATCACCAGTTCTTACAATATAAATTAAAGAAACTATTAAGACGATTAAAACTAAAACAGAAAAATATAAAACATAGTCAACTAAAGCTAGTGACTTTAAAAAATTAATTATATCTGTAATAATACCAGTCATAATACCACCACTTATCTTTATTTTATCATTAATTTATAATAAAAAAAATATTTAATTTATTATTTACATTAATTCAGTAAAGTATATATGTAAATATACAGTAAATAACAATTAAATATTTTACATTATAATATACGGATTTTCTAGAGTACCTATACCACTTACAGAAACATTTTTACTGATATTGATAACTGGTCTTATGCCCTTTTCACTGGTGATTAAAGTCGTATCTTTTATTTCATTAGTAAATGCGTTAAGGGAATAAATATATAGTTCATTAGTATTATTATTTTTATAGCTAGCACTCATTGTCCACCAACTATTAACTATTTTAGGATTATATAGATAGTTATTTATATTAGTATTATTTTTAAAATTACCAGCAAATAAGACTTCATTAATATTAATTAAACCTATTTTTAAATTTATACGATTATGACATTTAAATGTTGGATTACCGTCATTAACGTTTTTATAACTATTATATTGTTCTTCATAACCATCAGTATTAATCACTTCATAATCATTGCAGAAACTATTAGCTACTAATTTTTCTTCATATGTTTTTAAATTATTATCATACCATCTATTTAAGAACAAATTAATCGGACTGTCGATGAATTTATAACTATTTAAATAATTATTTTCATTTACATTATTGTAAATAGTAGTTTCATCTAAAATACTATCTAAGATTAATCTAACGGTATTATCACCATTTATTCTTACAATACGCCATGTATAACCCGCAAATGATACATAGTTATTAGTAACTTTACCACGGAAATAATAGGTAGTACCTAAATCATCTTCGCTTTTAATTAAACCTTCATCATTGATAGCATTTTCTTTTCCAGGAATGGTTATAGCATCTTTAACAGGATTATTTTCTAAAATGGTACTAGCAAAATTTTTTATTGGTTCTTCTTTATCTTCAATAATATTTTTTAAAATAGTAAGTTTAAGCTTCCCTCCTATTTCTCCTATAGAATCACTGTTATTAACAATTTTTATGGTATATGATTGCGTTGTTTCACCCGCTATTTTTATTTGATTAATTAGTTCACTTGCATCTTTGGGGTAATAACCATTTTCAATATTCCCACCATTATTTGTTGAAGTAAGGTTTAGACTTATTTCGCCATTGATGACATTAATAACATCATCTAATTCTAAGGAATAATAAACATCTTCAAGGCTGCTATTAGTTATAGAAAAACGAAGAAAATATTCATCTTTGGGTGCAAAATTAAGAATTGATATTTCTTCGTTATCAAAATAAGTTATACTTAAATTATCAATAGTTACAACAGAAGAAGAAAAATTTTCTTCTTCCTTTGGTGGTAAAAAAGCGTAAGATACCCCTAGATAAGAAACAATGATTAGTAACACAGCAATTATAAGAAGAGTTACTTTATATTTGGTTTTCATGTTATTCTTCATCATGGGCATCTATCCTATCTATTAAAATTATAACAAATATATAGGTGAAATAACAAGTAAAAATTTAAAAAAATCACAAGTTTTTGTGATTTTATAAATATTTTTGAAAATTTTTAAATTCGCTATTATTTTGTAAATCTTCTTTATCTAATTTGCTGAATATTTCTTTTTGATTTTTATCTAATTTTTCTGGAATTATAACTTTTAAAATAATATACATATCGCCGATTTTACTACTACTATTTGGGTCTTTCATACCTTTACCTTTAATCCTTAATTTTTCCTCATTTTGAGTACCAGGTTTAATTTCTACTATTAAGTTTTCATAAATAGTAGGTATTTCTACTTCCCCACCTAATATCGCAGTTTTAATATCAATAGGAACATTTAAATAAATATCTAAGCCATCTCTTTTAAATAATGGATGTTCTTTAACTTGAAATTCAATATAAATATCGCCATTTTCGCCACCATTATTACCAGCTGGTCCTTTACCACTTATACGAAGGCGTGTTCCGGTATCAACGCCGGCTGGAACGTCAATATTAATCGTTTTATTTTGACTTACATGACCAGTCCCACGACATTTATTACATTTCTTTTCAAAAGTTTTACCAGAACCAGCACAATCAGGACAAGTAGTTTCACTTTGGAAAGTTCCAAAAAGGCTTTGTTGAACTTTTACAACGCGGCCACGGCCACCACAGGTGCTACAAGTTTTTTCATTAAAGCCACCTAGACCATTACATTCTTCACATTTATCGTCCATAGTAATTTTTATTTCTTTTTTAGTACCTTTTACAGCATCATCAAAATCAATATTTACTCTTACTAATAAGTCTTCACCTTTAGTAGGACGGTTCCCTCTCCTAGCATTACTACGGAATCCAAAACCACCACCAAATAAATCGCTAAAAATACTTCCTAAATCAATATCATCATCAAAGGCACTGGTCCATGAAGTAAATCCGCCATTACCAAAACCACCAAAGCCGCCTTGAGCACCTTGAGTATAAGCTTCATGACCAAATTGATCGTATTGTTTACGTTTTTGTTCATCACCTAAAGTTGCATAAGCTTCGCCGATTTCTTTAAATTTAGCTTCGGCTTCAGGAGTTTTATTAACATCAGGATGGTATTGTTTAGCTAATTTTCGAAAAGCACTTTTGATTTCGGCTTGTGTAGCATTTTTATCTACTCCTAAGACGTCATAATAACTTTTTGCCATACAATTACTTCCTCTCTCTATTTAGATTCATAAATAGTTTTAAATTCTTCCACTATATTATTAAATGTTTCTAAAGCATTATTTACGACTTTATCGTTACTCATATCAATATCAATTATTTTTAAAGCTTCCATAGGATACATGCTACTTCCAACACTTAAGAATTTTTTATATTTTGCGATAAATTCTTCATCCCCACTTAAGACTTTACTAGCTACGTAACTTGCAATAGATATTCCTGTCGAATATTGATAATTATAATAATTCATAAAGAAATGCGGAATTCTTGACCATTTAATACCGGTAAATTCGTCTTCTAAAACATAATCTTCATAATCTTGTTTTAATAATTTTGCCCAAATATTATTTAAGTCTTCAGCTGTTAGTGCTTCATTATTTTGTAAACGTTCATGAACTTCTAACTCGAATGCTGCTCTCCTACTTGCTTCAAATAAATTACCAAAATATAAATCTATTAAATGGTCTAAAATTAATAGTTTTTCATTTTTATCTTCAGTATTATCTATTAAATATCTGGATAAAATTATTTCATTAGTAGTAGATGCTATCTCCGCTAAAAATATAGGATTATCGTGGTAGATATAAGGATTATTTTCATTAGATAAAACCCCGTTTATAGCATGTCCTAATTCATGAGCTAAAGTAGAAACATCATAGAATTCTCCTTCAAAGTTAGTTAAAACAAAAGGATGTGGAAAATAACAAGGCATAGAATAAGCTCCACTCATTTTACCCGCATTATGATAAACATCTATCCATCTTTCTTTAAAGGCTTTCTTTAACATATCAGTATAATCACTACCTAGTACGCTTAAACCTTTTACGACTAAATTTTGCGCTTCCTCATAAGTATATTTATTATTAGTATGAGGTGCTAAGGGAAGGTTTAAATCATAAGGATGAATTTTATCAAAACCATGAACTTCTTGAAATAATTTTAAGTAATTAATAAAATACTTATGGCCATTATTTACTCTTTTAATATGGTCCGTATAAACATTGGGTTTTAAATCTTTACCATCTAAAGAAGCTTCTAGAGCACTATTATAACCTCTTACTTTAGCATATAAATTTTCGGTTTTCATTTGAGCAATTAAAGATAAAGCAATGGTATTATTATATTTTTTGTAAGTACTATATAATAAATTATAAACTTCTTTTCTTACTCTCTCATCTTTACTTTGAGAGTAAACACTGTAATTACTCTTTGTAAGTTCGACAGCTTCCCCTTCTTCATCAATGAAGGTTCCAAATTTCATTTCACTATTAGTTAAGACATTATAGATGTTTTCATAACCTTCTAGAATACTACCAAAATTAGATAATAAACTTTCTTTATCTTCATCTAAATAGTGTTCTTTACTCTTATATACTTTTTGTAATAAGAAGCGATATACTTCTAAATCTTTATTTTCATTTATATATTTTTCGACTAAGGAGAAATCTTGTTTTAATAATTCGGGTTCTAAAAAACTAAAAGTATCTCCAAAAGAGGTAGCAAGAATACTTGCTTTACCATTTAGTTTAGCATTATGTTGATTAGCAAAATCTTCATCTTGTTTAACACTCGTATAACTTTCAATTTTACTTATTAAACCCATTAAATTAGTATAATAATTTAAGAAATCTAAAAGATTTTTACTACTATCTAAAATATGTCCTTTATATTTACTAGCTTCTTTTAATAATTCTTCACTTTTTTTAATATCAGCAAGTAACTCATTATCAGATTTATATATTACACTTAAATCCCAAGTATATTTTTTGGGTATTTCACTTCTTTGTTTTTCTTTTTTAGCCATATTAGCACCTTTCTTTAAACGTACTCAAAAGAGAGTATTTGAAAGCTCTCTTTTGAATATATATTTTTTTATTTAATTATTTTTCTTCGTATTTTGCTTCTTTAACATCGTCATCTTTATTAGAATCAGATGAGTTAGATTCAGCATTTGCTTGGTTTGCTTTAGCAGCTTCTTCGTATAGTTTAGTTGCGAAAGCCATAGCTTTTTCTTCTAAATCTTTAGTCTTATTCTTAATATCTTCAATATCAGTTTCTTCTAAAGCTTTTTTAAGGTCTTCAATTTTAGCTTCACATTCTTTTTTATCATCTTCGCTAATCTTATCACCTAAATCTTTCATAGATTTTTCAGTTTGGAAGATTAGGGAATCAGCATTGTTTCTAACGTCAGCTTCTTCTTTACGTTTATCATCAGCTTCTTTATTAGCTTCAGCTTCTTTAACCATTTTATCGATTTCTTCATCAGTTAAGTTTGAACTTGAAGTAATAGTAATACTTTGTTCTTTATTAGTTCCTAAATCTTTAGCACTAACATGAACAATACCATTAGCATCGATATCAAATTTAACTTCGATTTGTGGTACACCTCTAGGAGCAGCAGGAATACCAGTTAATTGGAATCTTCCTAAAGTCTTGTTATCAGCAACCATTGGTCTTTCACCTTGTAAGATGTGGATATCAACAGCTGGTTGGTTATCAGCAGCGGTACTAAATACTTGACTCTTACTTGTTGGAATAGTGGTATTTCTTGGAATTAAGACAGTCATAACATTCCCTAATGTTTCAATACCAAGTGATAATGGAGTAACATCAAGTAATACTAAGTCTTCTACTTCACCAGTTAAGACACCACCTTGAATAGCCGCACCCATAGCTACACATTCATCAGGGTTTACACCTTTAGATGGTTCTTGTCCTAATTCTTTCTTAACTAATTCTTGAATATATGGAATTCTTGTAGAACCACCAACTAATAAGACTTTATTAATATCACTAGCACTTAGTTTAGCATCTTTTAAGGCTTTTCTTACTGGTTCAAGAGTAGAATCAAATAAGTCACGACATAAGTCTTCGAATTTAGCCCTTGTTAAACTTACTTCTAAGTGAAGTGGACCATCACTACCTTGAGTAATGAATGGAATACTAATTTGCGCCGTAGTCATACCAGATAAGTCTTTTTTAGCTTTTTCAGCGGCATCTTTAAGTCTTTGCATAGCCATTTTATCTTTAGATAAATCAACACCATTGTCCTTTTTGAAGGTATCGACTAAGTAATCAATAATACGTTTATCAAAGTCATCGCCACCTAAGGTATTATTACCAGCGGTAGATTTAACTTCAAAGACACCATCACCTAATTCAAGGATTGAAACATCAAATGTTCCACCACCCAAGTCATATACTAAAACAGTGTGAGTATTTTCTTGTTTGTCAATACCATAAGCTAAAGCTGCAGCCGTTGGTTCATTAATAATTCTTTCTACTTCTAAACCCGCAATTTTACCAGCATTTTTCGTAGCTTGTCTTTGAGCATCGTTAAAGTATGCAGGAACTGTAATAACAGCTTTAGAAACTTTTTCTCCTAAATAACTTTCCGCATCACTTTTTAATTTCATTAAGATTTTAGCACTAATTTCTTCAGGGGTATATTTTTTACCATTAATTTCTACTTTTTCTTTAGTACCCATCTTTCTTTTAATTGATGCGACGGTATTATCAACGTTAGTTACGGCTTGTCTTTTCGCCGTTTCTCCAACTAATTCTTCACCATCTTTACTGATAGCTACAACACTTGGAGTAGTTCTATTTCCTTCAGGATTAGGGATTACTTTTGCTTCCCCACCCTCTAATACTGAGACACAACTATTAGTTGTACCTAAATCTATACCTATAATTTTTGCCATTATAATCAAATCCTTTCTTATTTATTTACCTTAACCATGGCTGGTCTTAGTAATTTATCTTTATACATATAACCTTTTTGTAATACTACTAGTACAACATCAGGTTCTTCTTCTATTACTTCTTCAGTTAATACCGCTTCCATGGTATTAGGATCGAATGGTTTACCTAAACATTCTATTTCACTAACACCTAGTTCTTTTAAAATATTAACTAAATTAGCATAGATTAATTTAAACCCCTCTAAATACTTTTCATCAATGGACGAATCCATTAGAATTGCTCTATCAAAATTATCTAAAACTGGAAGTATTTTTTTAATAATATCTTCGCCTTGATATTTCAAGATTGTTTCTAATTCTTGGGCATAGTGCTTTTTCATATTTTGCATTTCGGCACTAAGTCTTAGAATTTTATCATTTAATAAAGCATTTTCTTCTTTTAATTTATTATCTTCCTTTTTCTTAGGAATCTTTTTCGTATTCGTTTTTTTCTCGTTCAAGTTCATCACCTATTCTTTTTTGTTTAAATTATCGTGAATATAAGAAAGTAATCCTACTACTTTATCGTATTCCATTCTCTTAGGACCTACGATAGCAATAGTTCCTTCTTCCCCACCATAATTATATTTACTTGTTACTATAGTTACATTGGAATCAAAATTATTATCATTACCAATATAAATTTTTACTCCATTGTCATCGCTTTCAATTTTGCGAACTAAGGATTCATCTTCAAATTTTTCCACTATTCTTTTAATATCCTCGGTATTGTTATATTCAGGATATTTTAAAAGATTAGATTTACCACTAAAATGAACAGTTTCATGACCACTTGTAAAATCATTAAAGGCATCTAAGAAGATATGGTAAACGTATTCATATTGCTTAATCTTTTTGGCAATTTTGGGTTTTACTTCAAACTCTAAACGTTTACTTACTTCATTAATAGGTGTCCCTACTAATTCCTTGTTAATAATTTCACACACCTTTACAACTTCATCGACATTGGTATCAGTTGGTAATTTGTATTGACGGTTTTCTACTATTCCTTTATCCGTACAAACTAAGGCGACTATAGAAGTTTCATTAAGAGGAATAATACTTACTTGCTTTAAGGTATTATCGGCTGAACTTTTTCCTAGAACAACACTAGTATAGTTAGTTATCTCACTAATTATTTCCATACACCTTGTGATAGCGTCGCTTAAGACTAAATCTTTATTTTGGAAGATTGTTTGTAATTTTAACATATCTTCACCGGTCATTTCTTTAGGTCGCATTAAATGTTCAACATAATATTTATAACCTTGTTCACTAGGAACACGCCCACTACTAATATGGTTCTTTTCGATTAATCCTAAATCTTCTAAAACAGCCATTTCATTTCGAATGGTGGCACTAGAACACTTAAATTTCTTACATAAAGCTTTACTACCAACAGGTTTTACTAGTTTGATATATGTTTCCACTATTTCCTTGAGTAATTGCTCTCTTCGTTCATTCATAATCCTCACCTCACTTATTATTCCCAAACTAGCACTATTAACTCATAAGTGCTAATTATATTATAATTTTATGTTTAGCACTTGTCAAGTATTACTGCTAATATTTTACAAAATTTATTAAAAACTTTAAAAAACCACGAAAATGTGGTTTGATATTTCTTATTTACATTATTGAATTAAGGTATATGGCTCTGTACTACCATTACCATTTGCTATTTTTATATTGGATTTCAGATATAAGGATGGGTGAATCGCACGTGAAGCACTCGTGGCACGATTACCCACATAACCGTTGATGTCTACACTGATCGCGCTGCTAGATGTACTGGAATTCGGAATCAATGTCCATTGATAAGTACCTGTGAATAACCAGTTTTTATCCCTACAACCATCATTATAACTTTCTAAATTAATTGTTAAACAAGTAACTCTATCAATCCCGCTATTACTTCCGGCTGTAGCATACCCATAGTCACTTGGATACATAAGTCCAATGTATCCATCATATGTCGATGGTGCACCATTTGGCACTGTACTTCCTCTTTCTGTTTTATAGAATTGGGAAGCAATAAGATTCCAACTTGAAGTTCCACCTAAATTCCATGTTACTTTTTCTATCATTGGGCTTGTTTGCTCTGTCATTCCCTTTTGTTCATTTAATGGAGTTCCTTCATAATAACTTTCTAAACTTGTTTTTAAAGTAGCATTCGTCCAGTTATTCGTTCCTGCACTATCCCATGCAATATCTCCTACACTATCTGCTCTTATTATCTTTATTAAATCTTCTCTTGTTCCATTGGATTTTAATGTGTCTTTAAAATCTCCTATAATCCGCCATTTCTCACAGGTTTCTTCTGTCGGATTAGTGTAATCGTCACAATTAAACCAGATATAATTATTTGGGTCGGCTCCTATATATCTTATATTTCCAAAATCATCGTATGCAGCATTTTTACTTTCTTCTGCTTCTTTTAATTTGGCATAGAAGGTATTATCTTTACTATAACTATATTCATATAGTTCTACTTCTTCTTCACTATCTACTCCTATTTTAAATTTTACTTTTTTATTACTATTATCATTTTGATTACTTTCATCTTTTTTAAAATTTAATGTTAGGGTATATGTATGTACTCCATTTAATTCTAATGGTTCATCTATTAAAATATATCCTTCTTTTTCTACTGGTACTATATTTGTTACATCTTTATCATTTCTTTTTAAAGTTACTACTAAGTCTTCTTTATCTATAAAATTATTTTCTTCTACTATTAATTTAATATTATATTTAGTTTCTAATGTTCCATTATTTTCTATTTTAAATTGTTTAATTACTGTATCTCCTGGTATAGCATTATTTAAAGTTACAATATTAGAATCAGTATAAGTTATTTTCATAGTACCTGCTGTTACTGTCATTTCTTCTGCTTTATCATTACCAATTATATTAGCAGTAAAGTAAGCATAAGAAACAGATATAATACATAGTAAATTTATACTTACTACTGATATTAATAATATTAAAGATTTTTTATCAAATAATTTCATATATACACAATCCTACCTTATGTG
>CANRME010000041.1 GCA_947631655.1 uncultured Bacilli bacterium
TGGTGGGCGTTTACGGACTCGAACCGCAGACCCTCTGCTTGTAAGGCAGATGCTCTAACCAACTGAGCTAAACGCCCATGACATTTACAAATATAACATAATATTAATTTTCCGTCAATAGATTTTCTTAAAAATTTTACGAAATTTGCGTTTTTTTGTGACAAAAATTGCTATTTTGAAAATATTAGCAAAAATGTTTTTAATTGAATATATTTATATAGGTTTTCTTCAGGTTGGCGATTATGGTATAATTATATGTGAAAGAAGTGATTATATGGAAAAACTATCAAATTTTGCTTGTTCTAATGAAGATGCAATAAGACTACAACCTATTGACGAAGATATAAGAGAACCATTTTTTAGAGATACTGATAAAATTGTATTTTCTCTAGCATATTCAAGGTATTCTGATAAAACACAAGTATTTTCCAATATTAATAATGATCATGTAACAAAGCGCAATTTGCATGTGCAAATGGTAAGTAGAGTAGCAAGACTTATTGGAAGAAATTTAGGATTAAATGAGGATTTAATTGAAGCGGCAAGTTTGGGGCATGATTTAGGGCATGTTCCTTTTGGGCATGAGGGAGAGCGTATTTTAAATGAGATAAGTTTGAAATATTTAAACCGTTATTTTAATCATAATGTACATAGTGTTAGAACAATGATGAGTGTGGAAAATTATAAATATGGTGTTAATCTTACTTTACAAGTTTTAGATGCGATGTTGTGTCATAATGGGGAACTAGAGCAAAAAGAGTATCAACCTATAAAAAAAGATATAAAAACGTTTTTAAAAGATTTTGAGGAAACGTATACAAATCCTCAAAAAAACAAAGCGCTTATTCCGATGACTTTAGAGGGGTGTGTAGTAAGAATTAGTGATATTATTGCTTATTTGGGTAAGGATATTGAGGATGCCCTACGCCTTGGCGTATTAAAAAGGGAAGACTTACCTCGGGAGATAACAAAAGTTTTAGGGGATACTAATTCTAGCATTATTGATACGTTTGTTAATGATATAATTACTAATTCTAAGGGTAAAAATGCTTTATCGATGAGTGAAGAAGTATTTGCTTGTTTAGTTGCTTTAAAGAAGTTTAATTATGAACATATTTACAAAATTGCCCATTCTAAAGAAGAACTAGATTTTTGGAAGAAAGCAATGAATACGGTGTATGAAACATCTTTAGATGATTTAAAAAAGCACCAAGGTCGAATTACCAAGATATTTTTGAAAGATGCCAATCCCCTATATTTAAAAGAAAACTCTTTAGAACAAATTACTTTAGATTATGTGGCTGGAATGACGGACGAGTTTTTACTCCGTCAATATGAAAGTATAACCAAGTAACTTTTAATCATAATAATTATAGGAGGTAAATGCATGGAATACAAATTATATCATCGCGATACATATGATGTTCATACGATAAAAACCGATAAATTTCGTTCGTGCCGAATGGAAGTTATTTTTCGGCATGAGTTTAAAAAAGAAGATGTAGCTATTGACAATGTTTTAACTGATTTTTTAACGCTTACTTCCAAAATTTATCCGAAACGGAAAGATTTGGTTTTGAAATTAGAAGATTTGTATGGAGCCTTTTTTTATAGTAGTAGGGAACGAATCGGCGAAATGATTTCTAATCATTTTATGATTGAATTTTTAAATCCCGAATTTTGTGATGCAAAAAATTATTTAGAAGAAGTTATAAAATTACCTTTAGAAATGTTATTAAATCCTAATTTTTCCAATGCGGAAGCGGATAGTGAAACATTAAAGGTTACAAAGAACCAATTAATTGCTGAGGTAAAAAGTGAGTTAGAGGATGCTTCTTATTATTCTTCCAGAGAAGCAATGAAAAAAACTTTTCCTCATAACCCATCTGCTTTAGCTAAGATTGAAGACATTAGTGAGATTTCTTTAATTAATGGTAGTGATGTTTATAATTATTATCAAAAGTTTATTAATGAAAGTCTTTGTGATATTTATGTTATGGGCAACTTAGAAATGGATGAAGTTGTAAACATTATTGATAAAAATATTACCTTAGATACGATAAAAAGTGATAATTTAAACTATTTTGTGACAACTAAACCAAAAACAAAAATAACGAATTTTAGTGAAAATGGTAATTTTTTACAAACGCGATTAGTGGTTGTTGGGTCTATTTATCCTACAATTTCTAATGATATGCTATACGCTTATCAAGTATTTTTAACAATATTAGGTGGGCTTGGTTTAAGTAGTAAGTTACAATTATATTTACGGGAGAAGAATTCCTTATGCTATGGGGTATCATTAAGATCTAACAGATGTGATGGTGTTTTTAATATTTATGCTGGAATTGAAGAAAAAAATATTCGGAAAGCGATTAATTTAATTAAAAAAGCTTTAAAGGAAATGCAAGAAGGAGTATTTACAGAGGAAGAAATTACGAATGCTAAGAATATGATAATTGCTGGTAGTAAAATGAATGAAGACAGTGAAGAGCGAATTATCACAAGTTATTATTTACATGATATTTTGGGCACCGACTTGGTTTTTGAAAGAGAGAAAAAAATTCGTAAAGTTACTAAGGAAGAAATTGTGCGAGTAAGTAATTTATTTAAGATTGCATCTTGTTATGTTTTAAAAGGCAAAAAGGTTAAAAAGAGTGGGGAATAGTTTATGAAAGAGTTAAAGATAGAAAAGACTAATGAAGTATATTATTATGGTGTAAGTGATATTGGATTACCGGTTTATTTTTGGGTGAATGAACGGGCAAGTAATTTTTATATGACTTTAAATGTCAAGTTTGGTTCCATTGATACGGAATTTAGAGTAGGTAATAATAAAAAGTTTTTAAGTGTACCTAATGGTACGGCCCATTTTTTAGAACATATTAAGTTCAATATGGCGAAAGGAGTTAGTGCTTTTGATAAGTTTGTAACTTTAGGTACTAATCCTAATGCTTTTACGACTTTCGATTATACTTGTTATATGGTTTATAGTTCCACTAAATTTCAAGATAATTTAAAACTCTTATTAGATTTTGTTCTTAATTTATATGTGACGGATGATTTAATTAATAAAGAACGAGGAATTATTAGTGAAGAAGTAAAAATGGGAGAAGATAATGCTAATTCTAAATTCTTCTATGAAACAAATAGAGCGATTTACAAAAATGATAAACGTAAATATGAAATAGCGGGTTCGGTTGCGGATGTTTCCAAAATTTCTAAAAAGGATATTGAGTTAGTATTTAACAGTTTTTATCGTCCTGAGAATATGTTTTTAGTTATAACGGGTAATTTTAATCCTTATGAAGCGATGGCGATTGTTAATGAAACAACTAAGGATATGAAGTTTCCGCAAGACAAGATTACAAAGAAAAAAGTTAAGGAAGATGAACGGGTTGTTTTAAAAGAAAAAGTTATTAAAGATAAGATGGTGGAAATTCCTAAAGTTAATATAGCTTATAAAATGAAAAGAACTCTTTTTAAAGATTATAAAGATGAAGAGTTAAAAGCATATCTTTTAGCCATTTTAGCATATAACTTTGGAGCAATTTCTGATTTTAAAGAAACTTTGTTAAAAAATGAATTAGTTAATTACTTATCTTATAGTGTTGATGTAAATGCAGATTTAGTAGTTATAACTTTAAGAAGTGTTAGTAAATATCCACAAGAGATTATCAAAAAACTTCAAAAGAAAATGGAAGAATTAGAGATAACAGATAATATTTTAAAAACTTTAGTTAAAGCTTCATGGGCGGATGCTATATGGGCGTTCGATGATATTGAAATGATTAATGATAATATTCAAAGTGAAATTTTAGCTTATGGGGATGTTTTAACTAGAAAATATTCAATTTATAAAAAATTAAATATTACCGATGCGGCGAAAATATTAAAAAGTATTGATTTAAAAAATAGTGCAATAGTTGTTTTAGAAAAAGAGGCATAATAAAAAACCACGTTTGTGGTTTTTATTTTTAACGGTTGTAGTATTCAACAATTAATGATTCATTAATATCAGCATTTAATTCACTACGATCAGGGTATCTTACATAAGTACCACTCATTTTTTTATCGCCGAAATTAACATATGCTGGTCTTTTTAATACTGCTTCTAAACTTTCTCTAATTGCTTTATGGTCTAGAGATTCTTCTTTAACAGCAACAACATCACCAGGTTTAACTTGGAATGATGGAATATTTACCTTTTTACCATTAACTGTAATATGTCCGTGGTTTACTACTTGACGAGCACCTCTTCTAGTTCTAGCAAGTCCCATACGATATACAACGTTATCTAAACGGCTTTCTAGAAGTTTAAGTAGGTTTTCACCAGTAACACCTTTCATCTTTTCAGCTTTTTCAAAACATTTTTCGAATTGTTTTTCGTTAAGTCCATACATGAATCTTACTTTTTGTTTTTCAGCAAGTTGAGTTCCGTATTCAGAAGATTTTCTTTTACGGTCAGCACCATGAATACCAGGAGCATATGGACGACGAGCAAGTTCTTTACCGTTTTCTAAAACTGAAAAAGCTAATCTACGACCTTTTTTGTAGACTGGTCCAGTATAACGAGCCATAAGACGTCTCCTTTCATTATAAATTTTGCAAAAGTACTTGTTTTAAGATTAAAATAGGGAGTTTACTTTTTACTTTTCATAAAGGCAGTCTTAATTACTAAGTATCCCTTTAGGGTTAAACACATTATTTTATCTTAAAACCCTGCCACTTAATGCAATTAATATTATACACTAATTTATATAATAGTCAAATATTTTATGACTAATTGTTTTTGACATTTTTAAATGATAATGATAAAGTAGTAAATCAAGGAAGTGGTTTTGATGAATAGTAATATAAAATTATTACTAAAAAATAATTTTGATTATTTTTTAAAGTTAGTGGAGTTAGGTATAATTCCCAAAGATATTGCTTGTAATGATGTAATAGAATATAAAGAACCTGATTATATTTTGGAGTTTGCTCGTAGATTTGGCAATAAGTGTAATATCAGAGACTTAGAAGATGCCATAATTAATACACATAATGCTCAATATATTTACGCTTTTGCTTGTAATGTTGAAAGAGTAGATATATTAAAATTAGAGGATGCTTTGATATATGTATTCTTATATACTGTTTGTTATCATAACGATTTTGAATGTCTTTGTGATTTTGCTAATCTTACTGGAGCAGATATTTCTAAATTAGAAGATGCCATAATTAAAAAAAATACTGCACTTTACATTTATGAGTTTGCTAAGAAAGTTAAAGATGCTAACATATTAAAGTTAGAGGATGCCATAATAACAACATGGGATTTATTGTATATTTTTGTTTTTGCTAGAGATATTAAAGGTGCAAATATCCAAAAATTAGAAGATGCAGTTATACAATATGACGTAATGGATGGTGCATATATTAAACGATTTATCAATGAAGTTTCTGGAGCAAATATTGAAAAATTAAATGAATCTTTAAAAGTTTTAAATGAGAAAAATAAAATTGCTTATATTACTTCTAAATTTAAAGATAGTCCAAAGCTTATTAAATTATTAAAGTTATTAGAAAATGAAGAAACTGATGTTATATTAGAATCCAAGACTACTTATACAAAATTATTTCAAGAAGATGTAGGTATAGCAAGAAAGCTAACTAAATCTCAAAAGTCATAAATAAAAATTTATGATTTTTTTATGTATTGATTATTTTGATATAGTTTTTCATATTATTTTATGATATGATTATATTTAGAGTAGGAAGTGATAATTATGAGTAGTACAACTTTTATTTTAGTAGGTGTTACTTATTATATAGCATCAGTTGTCCTTATAATTGTTGTTTTAAATTTAATTAATAGACATGAAAAAAATAAATATCAAAAAGAAATAAATACATTAGAAAGAGATAAAAATCTAGTTATTGGAGCATCCATATTAAGTGAACTTAATAAAGTAGAATCATTAATTAATAATCCCGAATTAGAAGCTATGTATAATGATTGGCAAGCCAGATTTAAAGTTATTAAAGAAGAAGACTTACCAAAGATTAATGATGATTTAATTAAAATAGAAACTTTATTTGAAGAGAAAAATTATAAAGAATTAAATGAATTAATGGCTAAAGTAGAAATGAATATTTTTACTTTAAAAGCGAGAAGTAATAAATTATTGGGAGAAATTAGAAATATTACTTTATCCGAAGAAAAAAATAGAGAAATTATTACGAAGTTAAAAGCAAAATATCGTGAGATTAGTAGTAAATATAATAATGCTAAGAGTGATTATGAAGATATAGCTAGTACGATTGAACTACAATTTGAAAATGTTGATAAGTTATTTGCGGCTTTCGAAGTAGCGATGGAACAAAATTCTTATACAGAAGTACCTAAAATAGTTAAAGCGATTGATGATTTAGTAGGTAATTTAGGAGTCGTAATCTATGAAGCACCTTCAATTATTATGTTAGGTAAAAATATTATTCCGACGAAAATAAAAGACATTTATACGATAAGTAATAAAATGAAACAAGAAGGATATAACTTAGATTATTTAAATATTGAATATAATAGTACGGAAGCCGATAAAAAGATTCAAGATGTTTTTCAAAGACTTAAAGTCTTAAATATCGAAGATAGTTTATTAGAACTTAAAACGATATTAGATTATTTTGATTCTTTATATCAAGAATTTGATAAAGAAAAAATATCTAAAAAAATATTTGAAGAAGATATGCGGACAACGATTAGTAAAGCAAATAAATTAGAAAGAATTAATAATGATTTAGTAAAGAGAATGGAAGCGATAAAATTTAGTTATGATTTAACAGATCAAGATGTATCAGTGATAGATTTTATTAAAAATTCTTTAATTACGATAAAGAAAGATTATGAAAGAATAGTGATGGCTTATCGTTCTAAGTATTATGCGTATTCTAGATTAGCTAAAGAAATGCAAACTTTAAATGAAAGACTTACTGATACCGAAGAAAAATTAAATGTTACTTTAAAAAGTTTGGGTAGTTTAAAAGAAGATGAGTTAAGAGCAAGAGAACAATTAGATGAAATAAAAGATATTTTAATAAAGAGTAAAATGAAATTAAGTAGTTATAAACTTCCGAATATACCAAAAGATTATTATGTCGAGCTATCGGAAGCTAATATGGCGATTAGTGAGATGGTAAAGGAATTAGAAAAGAAACCTATTTCTATTAAAACCTTAAATTTGAGAGTAGATACGGCAAGAGACTTAGTTTTAAAGGTTTATAACACCACTAATGAAACGGTAAAGACTGCTCAAATGGTGGAGATGGCTATAATGTATGGAAATAGGTATCGTCCGATTAATAAAACTTTAGATATTGGACTTACTAAAGCCGAGAATTTGTTTTTTAGAGGAGATTATAAAGTAGCGCTTGAAAACGCTATTCAATCAATATCTACGATTGAACCAGATTTCTATGATAAATTAAAAATGAGTATTTCATAATTATTTTATTCCTGCATATAATATTAATAATCTCAATTAAATAAAAGTTGAGAGTTGACACATTGTACATGGTATGGTATAATGCGCTTATAAAGAACTTGCGGCGGCCATTAAATTGCGCCAATAGTTCTTTTTTTATTTTCTTTGGTATATCTCAAGCATATTGTTATAATATACACCTATAATCTTTATATATTTTAATCTCCTAAAAATATTATCAATTTGATATTTAATAATATCATTATTTATGTTTTGATTTTTTATCCAAAATATATAATTATTTGATTGATTATTTGCTTCAGTAATATTTGAATACATAAATTTATCAGTTCCACTAGTTGTTATTTTAAAATCAACATATTTTCTACCTATTTTGGCATCTGGAGATTTAAAATAATCAAATCTTGGTAATAATTCTATTCTTTTATTAGTAAATGTAGAAATTATTCTGGCAAATTTCTCTTCACTATTTTTAAAAGTTATTTTTATGTGATAATTGTCTATTGAATATTCTTTTCCTTTATATCTTATATTTTCACCATTTTTATGAGTAATAATTTTATTAATCTTTTTCTTTTTAGTACATAACCATTTGTTAATAATATTTTTACAATATTTCATATGTCCATCCCAGTAACCTTTTTCAATTGCTCTATAATAATCCTTATAATACGGCTGGTTTAAATTTTGTTTCATCGTTAAGTCGTCATTTCTTTAATATAATTTTTTAAACCCGTAATTTTATCCTTCTATAATATATATTAACAATTTTTTGCCGATTTCCTTTTTTTCAATAAAAAAATTCCTCACAATAGGAATTTATTCATAAAATTTTATTTTTTCATTTAATTTGTAATTTTTACTAAAATAGGGAGGTAATTCTAATATACTACATAAATTATTAGGATACTTTATTTTAATTATTTTATTTTTAGATAAATTTTCATATATATAAATAATTTTATTATTTTCATCTAAACCAATAATATCAATATTTGATTTCATATTAAAAGTATGAATACTATTACATTTAGGAAATAGCATCCCGTAAGTAATACTTTTTTGATTCATTAAACCAATTAATCTTTTTTTAAAAGTATTAGCAACTATTATTTTTAATTTAATATTTTTAATTTTTATATACATATTTATACCCTCAATATAATAATAACGTAACTTGACAAAATTATGCAACTATTAACATTGACTTTTATTTAATTTTACTATATTATTAATATATAAGGGTAGAATATATATTAAAGGTGATTGTATGATAAAAGATGTTTTAAAAAGACAAACGGTTGTTATTGCAGTAGCTGTAATAGGTGTTTGTTTGTGTTTAATGGGTGTATCTTATGCTGTATTTTTTGATATAGATAAAGGGAATGCACAAACAATTACAAGTGGGGATTTAACTATTCAGTTTAGTAAAGGACAAGATATTACTACTGCAACTAAACCTCAAAGTGATTCTGATGGAGTTAAAAATTCGTATGAATTTAGTGTTACTAATAATGGTAGCTTACCAATGAATTATAATATATATTTATATAATGACCCAACTGCTGGAAGTAATGAAGATTTGGAATTAATTCCTCATGATTATTTAAGAGTTCAATTAGATAATGAAGAAATACAAAACTTGAATTTATTTACAGAAGCTGATGTAAATGGTGTTAATATGCGTAAAATAAATACAAAGGATTTAACTGTTGGTGATAAAGATGATACAGACAATAATGTTAAAGCTCATAGTATAAAAATATGGATAGATGAAGATGCTCCAGAAGATATTATAGGAAATACAATTGCTTTACAATTAGTTGTTTTAGGAGAAGCAGAAGGTTCCTCTGGGGGGGGGGTCAATAGCTAAGTCTAAGTCTTTCAGCGATGTAATACTAGCAGATAATAAGACGATTTTTAGTGATGACCCAGATAATAATTTAAGATATGCTGGGGCAGACCCAAATAACTACATTTGGTTTAATTGTGATAATTATGTTAATTTAACCCAAGAAAACGCCGAAACTGAAAAGCATTGCGAGAAATGGCGAATTATTGGGTTATTTAAAAATATAGAAAAAACAGATGGTAATTCGGAATCTTTAGTAAAAATCATTCGTAATGAAAGTGCAGGAAATATAGCGTGGGATACAACAGGAGGAGAGAGTGGGTCGAATAATTGGACAAAACCAGCAAGTTTACAAACAAGCTTAACAAGTTATTATAATGGGACAGCCCTAAGTAGTGCAGCAGGAATCAAAGCTTCAACCAAAGATATGATAGAACAAGTAACTTGGAATATCGGTGGAATGACATCAGCAAATTATCAAACTGCCAAAGCTTCTGACTGGTATACTGCTGAAAGAGGAGAAGAAACATATGGTGGACAACTAAGTACTTGGGACGGATATATTGGATTAATGTATCTAAGTGATTATGGATATGCAACAAGTGGGGGTGGTTCTACTGATAGAGACGCGTGTTTAGCAGGAGCTCTATATAATTGGTATGCTAGTCCATACCAAACAGATTGTGCAAAGAGTAATAATTGGTTATATTATAGTACAAGTCAATGGACAATAGCGCCGTATTCGTCCTACTCCGACGCCGTGTTCCTTGTGACCAGCAACGGTGGTCTCATCAACGACAACGCGTCCGATACGTATGCGGTCCGCCCATCTTTATATTTAAAATCTAATGTTAGAGTATTAAGTGGTGATGGTAATCCAGATGGAGAAGGACCATATATTTTAATGGCTTAAATAGTATAAGATAAATTAAGTTAATGAACCTTATTCATGTTAAGATTTTAAGAAAATGTTACATTTAATTATTTAATAAAAATTTAAAAGCAAGGGTATTATTTCTTCCTTGC
>CANRME010000042.1 GCA_947631655.1 uncultured Bacilli bacterium
CTTTCCATCTTTTCTAGTCTTTCTTTATATCTGGTTTCACGCGCTTTTTGTTGTAAATTAGATATAGTTCTTGAGAATGTTATTAATTGTTCTTGTTTTCTTTCTTGTCTACCTAAACTTAAACGATATAACAAACGCATCATCCGCATTGAGTCTCTTACAGGATACATTTTTGCAAAATCCATATATGGTTCGATAGTAGAGTTCCCTGCATTTATTTCATTAATTAAAATATTTAAGCCTTCTTTAAATATAGGGGGTGCATCATCTATGGATTTACCGATAGCTACCGGAACTGTGTAGTGTTGAATTAAGATTTCTAATCCTTTTAAATAATGTGGTAACATACTATCTATTTCATGTAAATGTTTTTTATAATAAGTTTTTAAATTAGAATAATCCATTTTGAAAACTAAAATTCCGGCGATAAAAGCAAATAAGATATTTACATAAGTAAGATTAGTAATAAACAAGAATAACATCATGATAATAACAATAACCATATTTCTTATTCTTTTACCAAAGAGAAAGTCAGGATCGACTCCTTCCCCATATTTAGCTTTAACTAAGAAGTCATAATCACTTTCTTTCATTTTAATGAAATAACCTTTATTATCTTCAACAGCTTTATTAATACTTATTACTTTACAGTAATTTAAAGCATAAATTATTAATATTCCTAAAACGAGTATTTCGAAATACATTATTCCACCCCCGTTTGTTCATTATAGTATTTTTCACCAGTTAGTAAGAAATAGCTATTTATAATGATAATGGCGTGCAAGATAAAGTGAACATACCATAAGTCTAAGAGAGTTAAATAACTTTCGCGACCTAATAAGAATTGCATAGCCATAACTAGGAAATACAAAATTAACCCGAATGTTAAAAATCTTTTATGAAAGTTTGCTCTATCCATTCGATCCCGATATACACCTTCGACTAAGGCATCGATGTCCATTGACATACCTTCTAGAGCTTCTCCTGAGTCTCTTGCACCTTCTTTAGTAATTTGTAAGAATAATTGGTGCATATTTTTGACCATATAATACGGATACTTTTCATTAAAGAAGATAATTGATTGATCAATAGTTCCGTTGGTATAACTCATATCAATCATCGTTTTAACATCACTTAAAACGGGTTCTTCTAAGATACCAGAGTCTCTTACACCTTCTAAGGATTTAACAAAACTTTGCGTAGTATTAAATTCCATAATAACATTGGTAGTATATACTTGAATTTGTTCAAAGATAAATTCGGTATATATTCTTTGATAACGTAAATAAGAAATATAAGGAATAAATAAAACCGCAATAACAGCATATAAAATAGTGATAAAAATATTATAAAAATATAAATAAGAAATAACGGCTGCTAAACCAGCAAAACCAACAATTTGAATAATGTATTCTTTTGGTCCATAGTCTTGCCCTAATTCTTTTACTTTTTCACGGACAGACTTAAAACTATAAGGAGCATATTTATTATAGGCATCCGTTATAGTTTCTGTAAAATATTTATATGTTGCTTGACCAGCATTTTTGCCTTCATTAATACGGTACATGTATGCAAATATGGCTAAGAAACATAAAATAATTAATTCCATTTATTATCACCTACTTTTATTTTTATAAAACATCAACACTAGCACTATTATTAGTATTATTTTCTACAGAAATGGTGGTATTATCAGCGATACCATCATCGCCTTCTCTTTTACCGCTTGCTCCCAAATGGAAGACATCTTCTGGTAAGGTTACTCCTTGTATTCCTAAATAATCAATTAAATGACTTGTAGGATTTTGTAATGTGTATTTACCATCTAAACTCTTTTTGAATATTATATTAGTTTTAGGTTCGTTAGATTCATCATCAACATAGAACTCACATACTTCAATAATTTCCCGTTGAAATCTTCCTAGGGCTTTACTCATATAACCTTTAACGTAAATTCCGATTTGAACATAACGATGAATAGACATTAAGAATTGGTTAATATCTTGACTTGTTTCCATTAAGGAATACATACGCAAAGGAATGGCACTTGCTTTATCGGCGTGAATTGTTGATAAAATATTGTGCCCTGAACTAATGGAGTTACGAACAGCTAAAACAGCTTCCGCACTACGAACCTCAGATAGTAATATCCATTTAGGGTTTTGCCGCATACAGGTTACTAAAACATCGGTATACGAAGCAATATTATTGGTTTTAACCGCAACTATATCCCGATGCGGAAAAATTCTATCTAAGTGAAGTTCTAGAGTATCTTCAATGGTTATGATTTTTTCATTTTCATAAGTATTACTAGCTAAGTATTTTACTAGCTCAGTTTTACCAGAACCAGTTTCTCCTGCCACCATAATATTACAGTGACCATGAACACATTCAATTAAAAAATCATGTAAATCCGATAAAACATATTTTTCATTTATTAATTTATCCCGATTCAAACGAATTTTAGCTGGTGTTTTTCTGATAACACAAGCGATACCATTCGTAGCAATTGAATCATGGATGAAGTTCATACGTAGTTCGGCGCTTTCAGCATCTAAAAATGGATGCGCCATATTAAATGTTTTTCCCATAACGTTAGAACATTGAAAAGCTAATTTTTCCATAAAAGCGTTATTAATATCTGGTCTTTCAACTTGATAAATACCTTTATCTAGAGTTTTTAACCATATTTGGCCCCCATTACTATAGGAAATATCGGTGATTTGTTCATCGCCTAAAAACTCGTTAAGGGGGCCAAAGTCCATTTGAGAAAAGACTGCGTCATCCATTTTTATTCACCTCTTTTTATTCTTTATTTATTTTTGTAAATATGCTTGAGCTCGAATATAATCTTCAATTTCTTTAATATCAACTTTTGTTTCACCAGGTTGTTGTGTATACTCAACACTTCTAGGTACTGGTAAAATATCAATATTTAAATATTCAGCCATCATTAATAATTCATACATATCATCCGGAACAACAAATTGCATAGTATCAGGAGTTCTTGCTTCAACCGTAGTTTCAAAAACGTGTTGACCATTACTATCTTTTACTGCTAAAACTTCAATACTTTCAATTAAACGTCCAAACATTACTTTACCATCAACTCTTGCTCTAACATATAAGTCAATACGAGTACCAGGGAAAATAGAGTTACCATAAGTAGTATCCATATTTACACTTAAATTATAAATAGTATAACCTTCTGGCATATCAGTAAATGCCGCATCTGGCATTTCTGCTTTATCTAATAACATTGAATCATAGAAGAAACTACCAGCAGGAATAATAGCACCATAGCTAACATATTTATCAATAATATTATTACGATTAGTTACCATATTTTTAGTACTACTTACCATACTTTTTGGCACTTCTGTCATTCCAATCATATCAGCTGTAATTTTGGTACGTGATGATATTTCTTGTTTAGCATAAGGAACACTTACGGGAGAAGTAGCTTGGTTAACACGCCAGTTATAACCAATATATAAAACTGCTACTCCTACTAAAATACAAATTATTGTTACGGTGTTCTTATTGCTTAAAAACTTTTTAATTCCAGCTATTAAATTACCCATTTTTTATTCTCCTTTACTTACTTTCTAATAATAATCCTTTATCAATCCATTCACTGATTTTTGGATATTTACTTCTTAATACATCCCATGTTGTACTTTGGCTTGAAATATCACCAAATCTCTTAGCAAAATCTTTTTTTACATCTTCTAATGAGGTAATATTTTCAGCGGTTTCAGAATCATTTAATTCATCTGTTAAATACTTTTTATATTCTTCAACGAATTTTGGCATCATATATAATGTACAACCAGTCTTTTTACTTCCACCAGGATTTTCAACTTCGTTAGTATAACCAAACTCTAGAATAGCACTAATATCATTTACGATGTCAAAACTAGTACTACCACTATTTGGTGTTACTCTAGCGGAATTAGATTTACTAGATACTCTTACAGTTACTTTAGGAGGTACTTCGTATAAATCATAAAATGCAACACGATATTTAGTAGAAATATTTACGTTTTCAGAAAAACGTCTTATGAAGTTTTCTACAAACTTTTCTTTATTCATTTTTACTTCACCATACATCCGGTAATAGGCAAAGTCGACTGAATCGACCATTGCCGCTTGTGTAACTTCTTTCATCATTAGATAATCTTGGGTATTACCTGTTGTTACACTTTGAATAAGCATCATTACAACTATTACGAATATTCCTAAAAGGATCATCCAATAACCCCAATATGACTCTTGCATATATTAATACCTCCCTTATTTCCAAGAATAATTTTTATCATCATGCTTAAATTCATCTATATTTCCGTGAATACTATTAATCACGGTAACGCCTCTACTTGCTAAATTATCAGCATCTAAGAAACTACTTGTACAATCAATTCCGCCAGCTTTACAGCTTAAGTTAAAATCAGCATATCCTTTATCAATATTTTCTTGCTCTCTATTATAACTTCTAATAGAAGCCATTGCTGATGGTGACAGTTCAAACTCAAATTCAGGTACTTCTCCAAATACTGATTCACCTTTTTCTTGAATCGCATTTCTTGTTGCTTGGGCTTTACTATTTTGCCAATTTATAGCTTTAGCACTTTGGTTACCTGAAGAGAATAGATTATTTAATGAAATTACTTTTGGCAAGAACTGTAATCTTCCCGAAGATTCAACTTCAGCACCAGTATAATTTCCATATCCTACTAAGCGGTATCCCGCGCAATCCTTAGAACATGTTTTTAGATATGATGATGGGTCTTGGGAACAGTTACCTGAAGCATCACAGAAAACATCATTGCCGTTTTCATCTTTTTCTCTTGTACATACTTTATCACGAGTTGAACATTGTCTTGCATGTTCTTCTTTAGCATTATCTCCAGTTAATTCATTACCTTCTTTATCATAATAATGCGTAATGCCGTTACCATCGGTAAATACATCACACATTTGTGGTGGACAATCTTGCATTGTTGGATCACATACATTATATACACACGCATAATCAGCTGCACTTCCACTTAATACTGAGCTTTCAGCCGCTCCCATAATTCTACCTAAGCGATTAGAATCATTATACATACCTACATAACCAAAATTTAAATAGTATGGATAGTCGCCTTGTGGCGTAGTTAAACTTACAGGATATACATATCCTAAAGGATTAACATTGGAAGCATTTTTATCAACTTCTTCATTAGTCTTTACTTCACCAGTTGGATTAATAGTATAGAAATATACACCACTACGATATTCAGTTTCTTCCGCTTTATATTCAACTTCAGAAACTCCATATGTTGCTTGAACAACAACATTATAATCAATTGTGCCTTTACCACCAAAGCCACCATCAGCTATATATGGATAGTGATCACCATGAGTTGTAAAGTCTCCATAATCTGGATTTCCACTAGTTAAACCAATTCCATCTTGGGCACCGCCACCATTAGGACAACTTATGCCTAATAATTGTGCAGGGTCTTGTCTTTCTGAACCATTATATACTTCAAAGTGAAGATGATTGCCATAGGCATCACCAGTATGCCCAACAGCTCCAATTACTTGACCTTGACTTACAGATTGGCCTACAGAGACTCCTATTGAACTCATATGAGCATATAGGGATGTTACCCCACCACCATGGTCAATCTTTACATGATTCCCATAAGAATAATGCCAACCTGCTTCTACTACAACTCCGCTTTTAGCAGCTTTGATAGCAGTTCCTTCTCCTGCTGCTAAATCGATACCACGGTGAGCACCATATGGGTCAGCCCCTCCGGTACGACCTACGCCACCAGTACAAGATAAACTATCTAATGGTCTACCCCATGATTCGTTGGCTCCGCCACCATTTGCTCCAGTACTATTTAAGAAATCTAAATTAGATCCAGGTGTACCTACAGCAATTTCTATATCATATAAATTTAAATTACTTTTTCTACTTTTTTCAAGTTCAGTTCTATTGATTAGGTAATTTTTGTTTTGGTGTTGCAACAATTTATCCATATAAGATTCTTCTTGATAAGTAAATCTAATTTCTGGATCAAAGGTATATTCATTTTCCCAGTCAGTACATTCTTTATACATTTCATATATTTTTTTAATTTGAGCTAAGGCTTCAGTATATTTATTATAAGCTGCTTGAGCATTATTCAAAAATTCTTGAATTTTTTTCTCATACTTTTCATTGCCTGGTTCTGGATAATATTTCGTACGTGTTTTTGTACAAGTTTTTTCACAAGGAACATCACGAACTATACCACTCGGCATAGTTTCTGGGCATGTTGTTTGCCAGATATAATCTTCTGACTTGCTTCCAGATGTCATATTTGAAGCAATTGATATTTGAGTATCTGTAGCTGTAACAATATTGATTCTTTGACTTCCTGGTATATATGTATATTTTTGAGTATATGGGAATGGTGACTTAGTTAAATCTAATGAGAAACTTGTAAAGAATAAATTGGTACTTGCAGGTATTTCCCAATCACCAAGATGTTCTGGTTGCCCACAACTATTATTTAAATCATCACTTTTAGTAGTTCTACTTCCCAAATGAGTATCTACATAGTTTTGTAAGCCTCGATATGCCGAATAATTTTTTAAATAATCATTATAAGCTTCAACCATTATATTTACCCAGTAATCATGGTCTTTAGCATAAGAAGTACGATTAGAAGCACTTGGTTGACCATTTTGACCATCAGCTCGACGATAATTGATTGGAGTTATAACTCCGCCACCAGAATTATCACCAACTGCTCTACATGTTCTTTTTGCTCCAATTTGAGCTGAGAATGAGAAGTTTCTACCACTTACGGTTTGAATATTACCTGGTAATCTGAAATCCCACTCTTCAGTACAAGATACTACACAATAATCATTTTTAAAGGCATTAAATGTATTACCTTTTTCATCATTGTTGTTATATACGCAAGCGGCCCAATCTGTTTCGCCTTGACCGTCAACTGTACCTTCTTTTAAAACTATCGGATTATTGTATGAGCCTTCTTTTCGACATTGAAAGTCCACATTCGTTTGACATGTTGAACAATTTTTAACTCCATCAAACTCGAATGTTGCCCCCGCAGATACACCGCCCCCAGTTTGGAATAGAATAAATCTTTGTTTATTATTAGCTTCTTTTTTACTTACTACTAATAAAACACTTTTAACATCACTATCGCTGCTAGCATTAGTTACAGCAACGCTTAATTGATTATCGCCACATCCTAAAGTACTACCTTCTGGTATGTAAATTCTACCATCTCCATCTTGATAAGCGTTAACTCCGTTAGGATTATTAATAGTTAATGTCCCTGATATAGGTTCTCCAGAAGGAGTTTGAACTAATAAGTGGCCTCTTACATTACCACTATCATCTTGATAAAAATCGTTATCTGGTACTATCTCAATATTAGCTACATTATAATCTTTAGAAACCTCTGCGAGCGGAGCCGTTTTTGCTGCTTGATACCAAGCCCACGCTTGAGTAGCACAAGAACCACCAGTAAGAGGAGCTTGTGATCTTACGGCATTTAAATAAGCTTGTGCATCCCTTGAATATGGACCACTAGTTCTTGTAGTGATTCCACCACCTACTGATGAATCATATTCCAAATATCTAATGGCATTTTCAGCAGCACATTGATAAGTTAAAGATCTATCTGTTCCTAAAAAGGCTTTATAAATGTATACAACACCTTTAGAAAAGTCTCCATCATTAGGATCTATATATTTATCTATCACATAATTGGAAGAAGATTTTGGACCATTATTAGCAGGGTCAACACAAAAAGCTGCAAATTCTTGACCTTGATTATCTGTACAATTGGTTTTAGCCGAATAATGACGATATTTACACCAACTTGGGACGCAAACACTACCAACATCATCGTCACCCGTCCAAGTTACGACATAATCCTCACAAGCTCCGGTAGTTGTATTTGTTGCTCTTGAAGGGGGATCTAATTTGATTTCTTCTTCAGCAAATTCAGAAATATATGGTAAATTACTTGTTACTTGATATTCGGTTGGTTGTTCCTCTACAGTCCCTTTGTCTTTACTTCCCGAACCTGAATCATTAGGCCTTAGATTAGCTACATCCGTAGCATTACAGGTATCACTAGTCAAAATACCCGAAATTTTACTACTACATCCTGATTCTTTAGTTGTCCATCTATATTCAAATCCTCCAGGTACTTGACTATTGCTACATCTTCTACAGCCAGCATTCATTTCTTCACATTGTTCTTGATTGGTAACCCCAGCCACAGCTTCTCCACAATTACTTGGTTGACCGCTAACCCATTGATAAGATTGATTATTACCACAAGGACGACAAGTTTTAGTTTCTTCTTCACTAGGTCTAGTTTCTACAGCTAAAGTCTTATCTTTAGTATTTTTATTATTATATTTTAAGCTAACAGAAAAAGTTAAACCTAATAAGCATACTAAAGCAAAGGCTGTTAGGAAAATACTTTTATACTTCTTTATCATACTAATCTTCTCCTTCTATTACGAACTACTATCACCGTTGTCACAGCCCCACCTACTCCAACTATTAAAACTACCACTAAAATTACTTTCCAATTTTTAGTAAAGAAATCAATAATAGGAATATCTTTATCTTCATCTTCTCTTTTCTTAACTTCTTTTAAAGCTTTTTCTTTAAATTCCATTTCCGTCATATCATAATCATTAACTACAAAAGTTTGACACATATAATAATCCGGAATTTCATTACATATATCATAATCACTCATTCGATTATATTTTGGAATGGTTATTGGAATAGATCTTAGTTTTTCAGTACTACATAATCCAGTACCATAAATGTCAACATTAATATTTCTTATTTCTACCGGAAGTCCAGCATCTAATGCTAATTCTCCTTTATCAGTATTAGAATAATTAAAAGTATATTTTCGATTTTCCGTTACATTATCAACTTGAATTCTTAAATCTTCCGTAACATTATAGATATTAACTTGCATTCGATAGTAAGTATCTATATTTTCGCTTTCCCGTTCATCTTCATAATACTCATCAGGATAACGGTATTTAACAGCTTCCCAATCGGCATTAATGTTATATGCTATTTTAGATAATCTTATAATTTCTTCATTACTACAACTAGATTCTGCACTAACAGGCAAATAAAATAAACTAGCTAGTAGACATAAATAAGAATAAAATAATATTTTTTTCATACTTTCCACCTTACCTATTCTCATAAAATTATTGTATCACATAATAAATGCATGTTACAAGAAATATTTCAAAAAATAAAGAAAAAACACCAAAGTGTCTTTAAATTATATCATCGATATATTTTTTTAATTGTTTAGCGTCTTTACCAAAAATAATTTTTAAAGTATTATCTATTTCTACAATACCTTGAGCTCCTAATTTAGTTATCCCTTCTTTATCAACTAAACTAATATCTTTTAAGATAACTTTAAAACGCGAAACATTACACTCGGCATTGATAATGTTATCTTTCCCTCCTAAATAACCTATAAGTTTATTTACTTCAATATTAAAATCTTTCTTTTTTACTTTAATTACTACTAAGGAAATAATTATTAAAATTATAACGATAATACTATATTGTAAAACTGTTTCCCACATATTTATCACCTACGATAATTATACTATACTTCTTTAATTAAATAAAGCACTATTTTATGAAACTTTCATAAATTAATAATGAGAATACTAAAGAAAGGGTGAAATATGATGTGTAATAACAATAACCAAAGTGGGTCTAATTGTGTAGCTGAAATCTTAAATGTTATTTTAGTATTACAACAAAATGCTTGTCCAGAAAGTTGTCTAGACTCTTGTGACCGACCAATGCTTGGAGGAGGAAGCAACTGCCTTGTATGTAATACAAGACCAGTAATGTTATATACTTGTTGTGGTAATGGTACACCTTGGAGCATGCCTATAAGCAAAGACCAAACAGCTTCTTGTGAAACTTCTGGTACTGGTACTTGTTCTTCTGTATTTAGAGTAGAAAAAATTGATGGTAATTGTGCAACATTCCGCGTTTTACAAGATAATCCAGATACTACAAGTCTTAATCCTTATGTAGCAACTAATTCTTTCTTCACAATGGATTTAGATTGCTGCTGTGTAATTCGTTGCTTACAAGATACTTATGTTGAATGTGTCTAAGTATTTAATAC
>CANRME010000043.1 GCA_947631655.1 uncultured Bacilli bacterium
CTCATATATACACATTCCTACCTTATGTGTATATCTTATCATTTTACACCCCCCCCCCGTCAATAAAAAATTTAATATTGCATTTCCTGTAAATTTATGTATATAATATATGTAGGAACAAAAAAGAGATACCACTTCGTTATGTGGTGCTCTAACTTGGTTCATAAAACGCTGTTAGAACACTACAAGTGTTCTATTTATTATGTTCACTTAATATTCTAGCAATTACTACTAGAATTACAGCAAACATAACAAGATATGCTATAACCAAAACTCTCTTTCTAAGAAGATATTTTGATACATACACATCTACCTCCTTCCGCAAATATCTTTCTAAATTTTTGAAAATTTTAAAGTTTGCGAACCAGAGGTCAGAACACCACAAATGATATCTCTAAATATAATTATAGTTACTCACAGGCAATTTGTCTAGCGCAAATTATTATTTTTTGCAAAGCTATATATCTTTTTCAAAGATATATTGAACGTGTGCAGTTGGAACGTTACTTTCAAAATGATTTATATATTTTTCATCTATATCATTAACTTTAAAAAAGATAAAACCATAAGTATCACCTTGATATGAAGAAATTTCTTCTAAATTAAAAATATTAGCTTTTCGTATATCTTCTATAGTAGAAAAATCAAATACTTGGACCATAATAGAATAATAATATCCTAAATTTTCATATAATTTGCATGCTCTAAATCTTGAACCTAGTTCAATATGATGAATATCTTTATTAGAACATCTATTTTCAAATTCATTAATAAGTTTTTTAGCATATCCTTTTTTTCGATAATACTCATCAACCACTAATGTTCCTAAAGTAATTTTACTTGTTTTTTTGTTCATACCTTTCCCAGTAATTGCAGCAATTATTTTATTATTTTCTTTTATATACATTAATAATTCGTTATCAATTTCTAATTATTTTTTCATCTCTTCTAGTCTTTCTGACATCGTGTAATAAAATTCATTATGTTCTTTAGCATCATCATAAAAAACTTTTGATATAAAATTAAATACTTCTTTTAATTCCTCTTTAGTTTTTACAGTTATAATTTCACACATATTAATTCTCCTTATTAAAATAAAAAAGAAACCTATTTAGTTTCTTTAGTATCTTTATTTTCTTCTTCTTTATTTAAAGCATTAGCACCTTTATAAAAACCACATTTAGTACAAGCACGATGAGGCATTAATGGTTCACCACAATTAGGGCATAAATTATAAGTTGCTGCTTCTTTCTTTAAATGAGTACGACGCATTCTTTTTTTAGTTTTACTAGTTCTTCTAAATGGAACACCAAAAACGCAAATATCTAATTTTAACATGAGTTTTCACTCCCTTCTTTTGTCTTATTATTGTTATTCTTCACTAAGACTCCATCCATCACCTTTTAGTGGCATATCTTTAAAATCGCCATTAGTAAGTCTGATGGGGACTTCCAATACAATATTTTGCCATAAAATGCTTAAAATATCAAGTATATTTTGAGGGTTTTTAACATTTTTTGTTAATTCATTACTAATATCAGCGACAACCTCTTCAATATCGATATTAAATGGATAGCTAATATCTTCTAAAGTTCGGGCATCGGCAATAATGAAACTGCCTTTACAATTAACACTTAAAACAATTTCCATGGTACTACTTAAATAAATACTACCCTCTACTTTAATATTATTACATTCTTTAATGCTGGTATTTTTTAAATATTCATCACCAAATGAAACAGTTTCATTAATATCGATACCTTTTTCTGTTACTTTATTTAAATCAATGTTCATAATTCTTTCTCTCTTTCTAAAACGATATTCATAACGGTTTTATTTTCTTCGTCAAAGAATTTACCATTTTCGAACTCTTCATGGCTTTCTCTAATCATTTCTAATAATTTATCTTTAGGAACAAAGGAAATTTTAAAATTCAAACTTTTTTCCCCTTCTGTTAAGTTCATATTATCAAAATTAATATGTTTATTGGTTTTAATATAGTAATAAGTAGTTATGGTATGTCTTGGTTTAACACTACCACTACGATAATCTATCATGTCATCATAGAAGGTCTCTAATTCAAATAATTCATGAATTTCAGACAAATCAAAAGTAATCCCCATTTCTTCTTGTAATTCCCTTTTTATCGCAGTGATTTTATCCTCGCCGGCTTCGCACTTACCACCGGGGAAGATACATTTTCCACCTTCGATACTTATAGCATAATAATCTAAGTCATTTACTACTACGGCTCGTACTTTGCGCATTTCCATCCACTTATCGTTAGGTGTTAAATTTTTAGGATTTATTACGATTTTCATAAAACCCACTCCTTTTAATACTATATCATAAAAATAACTAAAGTTGAAATATATCTTAAGTAGTTATATAATTAAAACTATTAAAAAGAGGTGTCTTATGGAAGTTATTGGAGTTATTTGTGAATTTAATCCTTTTCATAATGGGCATAAATATTTTATCGATAAAATTAGAAAACAAGAAAAAAATGCTTTAATTATCGCGATTGTAAGTAATTATTTTACCGAACGGGGAGAAGTTAGCATTCTAAGTAAAGAAGATAAAACTAAAGCAGCACTTACTAACGGAATAGATATTGTCGTAGAGTTACCAGTTATCTTTGCGACCCAAAGTGCTGATATATTTGCTCTTTCTGCCCTTAATTATTTAAATTATTTCCATATAACTAAACTTTATTTTGGAACGGAAGAAGAAAACTTAGAAAAACTTAATAAAATCGTAGAGTTACAAAATAATTCAAATTATCAAGATAAAGTCAAGAAATACTTAAATTTAGGTAATTCTTACCCTACTTCTTTAGCTAAAGCATTAGAGTTAGAAGATAATATTTTTACACCCAATAATTTATTAGCCATATCTTATTTAAAAAGCATTAATTTAGTTAATAAAAATATTACACCAGTAAATATCAAAAGAACTAATGATTTTAATGATTTAGAAAGTAGTGATTTTATTATAAGTGCATCTAATATTCGAAAAAAGATAGAAGATAATAAAGATATTAAAGATTATGTACCAAAAAATGTTATCGAATACATAACTAGTTATGATGAAAATAAATTATTTAATATTTTTAAAATGATAGTATTAAGAGATGATATAAATAAATATTTGACAGTCGATGAGGGTTTTGGCAATCGAGTTAAAAAATACATTTTAGAAGTAAATAGTTTTAAAGAATTAACAAATAAAATTAAAACCAAAAGATATACTTATAATCGTATAAGAAGAATGTATATTCATATTATTTTAGGTATTTTAAAAAATTGGAATGAAATAGTTAAGTATGATTATGTTAAAGTTTTAGGATTTAATAAACAAGGACGCAAATACTTAAAAACTTTAGAGTTACCACTTAAAATTAATTATGATAGTAATGTTTATAAAACTGAAGTTTTAGCAGCTTATATTTATGAAGTTATAACCAATAAAAAAGTTTTAGACTTTGAACTAGCTAATAAACCAGTTATATTCTAAAACTATTTTTGACAATGAGGACAATAATAAGTGCTTCTTCCCCCTACTTTGATGTTCTTAATTGGGGTACCGCAGATACTACATGGTTCATTTTCTTTTTTATGAACTTTTAAATAATTTTGAAAAGAACCAGTTACTCCTAAAGAGGAAGTATAACTTTTAATAGTAGTTCCGCCATTTTCTATTGCTTTAGCAATGATTTCTTTAGAAGTACTTACAATTCTTTCACATTCTTTTAAAGTAATTTTAGCGCCCTCTTTTAAAGGGTTAACAAGAGATGCAAATAAGACTTCATTAACATAGATATTACCTAAACCACTAATGATTGTTTGATCGAGCAGTAAAGTTTTAATAGGTAATTTTTTATTTTGTAGTTTGTCTTTTAAGTAAGATGCTGTTAAATCTTTACTTCCAACTTCGGGACCTAGTTTAGATATTTCTTCACTTTTATAAGCTTCACTTTTATCTACTAAATGCATACGACCAAATTTTCTCGTATCATGATAACGTAAATCGGTATTATCTTCAAAAGTAAAAATGACGTGTTCGTGTTTCACTATTTCCTCATCACTGTTTTTAATAAAATATTTACCTTCCATACGTAAATGACTTAATAACGCAAAATGGTCAGTAAAGAAAATTAACCATTTTCCGTTTCTATCAATATCCTTAAAAGTCTCACCTTTTAGTTTTGTGATAAAGTCATCAACATCATTTTCAATAATTCCTTTGTATAAAACCTTTACATCTTTAATTTTTTTATTTATTATTTGTTTTTTTAAAACTCTTCTTACCGTTTCTACTTCAGCAATTTCAGGCATAATTATTCTCCATTCTATCTTTTCATTTGTTTTTCATTTAATTTCTTTTCTAATAAAATACTTACTTCTATCCAGTTATTAACATTACTTTTTTTAATTATTTCATTAATTAAACTGTTTAAATATTCTTGAGTACTAATAATTTTGGACATATCATAGGGACAATTTAATTTACTTTGAAAATCTAGGGTATTAGGTAAAAGTTCTTGAGTAGTTCTTATTCTATCTAGGTCTCCTAAATAATAAACAAAATGAATATCATCTTCGGTTTCACTAGTACATATTAAGATAGGTAATTCAGAAATAAGAGCTCTTTTCAAATTAACTTCGTTATCATCTAATAGCTTTTGTAAATTTTTTTGTAATTTCTGCAAGTTTTCAATCGTTTTTACTTTTTCAAAACGGTCCATAATGAATCTCCTTAATAATTATTTTTTCTTTTTAGGCATAGCTTTGACATAAATATCCACATATTTAATCTTTTCATAATTTATTATAATGTCTTTTTTAATTTTTTCAACTAATTTGTTAGCATTAGCTACAGTTTGTTTACCATCTAAATAAATGTTTACTTCACATTTATAATATGAACCATATTTTAATAATTTAAAATTATCTAAATATAGGATTTCTTTATTAGTTAAAATTAAATTTTCTACTTCATTTAAAATTTCTTCATCTATTTCTTTAGAACCTAGGATATTACTAACGTTTTCGACAAGTATTTTAAGACCCGTAATAAATATTAAAATACTAATAATACCACACGCTATTTTATCGGCATATGGGAAGATATAAGATAAACCGAAAGATACTAATACTACAAAACTACTTATAACATCGCTCATACTTTCATGCCCTGAGGCGATTAATATATCACTTTTGTATTGTTTACCCTTTTTTAAGATATAAGAAGATAACAAAAATTTTAAGAAAATGGTAATAATTGTAACTATGGCGACCGCAAAATGGGGAATAGTATTTTTAGTAGTAAAGGTATTAATAAGTAAAGTAATACTTAAAGATATGATTATAATACTTATACCCATACATAATAAATATTCTATTTTCCCATGGCCGTAAGGATGTTTTTCATCTTCTTCTTTGCTAGCTAATTTTATTCCTCCAATACTTATTAAATCAGTTAAAAAATCACTAAGGGAATGAATTCCATCAGCGATTAAGGCGCTAGAATAAACTAGAAACCCTGAAATAATTTTTATTAAACTTAAAAAGGCATTTATAATTAAGCTTTTAGTTAAAACTTTAGATGCCAAATTTATCACTCCTTTTTATTTAGCTTCGTACCAATTTTTACCCCATGAAGCACTAACAGTGATTGGTACAGATAATTTTACAACGTTTTCCATTTTATCTTTGACAATATTTAAAACAGTATCTTTTTCACCTTCATAAATATCAAAGACTAGTTCATCGTGAACTTGTAATAACATTTTACTTTTTAATTTTAAACGATTAAATTCATTATAAATATCTACCATAGCTTTTTTCATAATGTCCGCAGCGGTACCTTGAATTGGGGTATTTAAAGCGATTCTTTCCCCCGCTTGACGTATCATATAATTTTTATTAAATAGTTCATCAATAACTCTTTTACGATTATATAAAGTTCTTACATAACCATATTCATAAGCTTCTTTAATAATATTATCCATATAATTTTTAACACCAGGGTATAATTCATAATATTTTTTAATAAACATACTAGCTTCTTTAGGGTTAATTCCTAAGTCTTCACCAAGGCCAAAACCACTTATGCCATAAACGATACCAAATATAACACTTTTCGCGGTACTTCGCTCTTCACTCGTAACATCTTCAAATTTTTTACCATAAATATCTGCTGCAACTCTTCTGTGAATATCTTCTTTATTTACAAAAGCTTTTATTAAGTCTTCCGACTTTGAAATATGGGCAAGAATACGAAGTTCGATTTGAGAATAATCGCAAGATAAGAATCCCGTATATTCTGGTAAAAAACTTTTTCTAATTTGTTTAGCAAGTTCATCGTGCATCGGAATATTCTGAAGATTTGGTTCGGCACTAGAAAGACGTCCCGTTCTGGTTAAAGTTTGTTTATAAATGGTATGAATTTTACCATCTTCTTTAATCGTTGCGATTAACCCTTCTAAATAAGTAGAATAGATTTTAGATAAATTACGGAAGGTTAAAATTTTATTAATAATCGGATGAACATCTACTAATTTTTGTAAAACTTTAGCATCCGTTTTATAACCTTCTTTATTCATTTTTTTATAAGGTAATCCTAATTTTTCAAAAAGAATAATACCTAATTTCTTAGGGGATGCGATATTAAATTCTTCACCCGCTAATTCATATATTTCTTTAGTAACAGCATCAATTTGATTCTTTATATCAACTTTCATTTCTTCTAAAACACTACGATCTACTCTAATACCAGTATATTCCATATCAGCTAAGACTTTTACTAAAGGAAGTTCAATTTCATAATATAATTTATCTAATTTATCCATTTGGATTTCTTTTAAGTGTTCATCTTTATAGTCATAGATAAATCGGGCTTTTTTAATTGTTTCATTTTGAATAATTTTATCTTTATAAATATCTTCTAAAAAACGTACCTCATTACCTTTGGCATTCATAAGATAAGCAATATCTTCATTTTTAGTAGTTTTATTAAGTAAGTAAGAAGTAATTAATAAATCGCCGGTACATTCTAAATTGTCAAAGCCACGTTTTTTTAGCAAGCAAATATTTTTTTTATAATCATAAGTATAACAAGGATGTCCTACTAATTTAAGTAAAACTTCATTTAAAACATTTAAATCGATAATGTAATTTTTTTCTTGGTCACAGATAGCAACGCTTGCAATATCGCCATTGTGATAATTTAAGTTATCACATTCAATATATAACGCATAATCACTCTCAATGTTAATATCATCAGGGTTATCCACATAGACAAAAGGTAAATCTTTTGGTTTGGCAGGTTTATTTTTTAAGTTTTTCATAAAAGAATAAAATTCTAAATCTTGGAAAATGCTGTATAATTCCTCTTCTTTAGGACCTTTATAGATTAAATCTTCAAAAGTAACATCGGTTGGAACTTCTAGATAAATAGTGGCAAGTTTTTTACTCAAAAAAGCACTATCTTTATCTTCTAATAATTTATCTTTTAATTTACCCTTAATGTTATCAATATTAGCATAAATATTTTCAATACAACCGTATTCTTTTAAAAGATTAATGGCGGTTTTATCACCAATACCTTTAACTCCGGGAATATTGTCACTAGCGTCTCCGGCTAGGGCTTTATAATCAATCATATTTATAGGGGCAAAACCATAATCTTCTCGGAATTTAGCTTCATCATATATAATATAATCCTTTTGTTTTAAAAGTTTAACATTTACTTCATCATTAATTAATTGGAGTAAGTCTTTATCAGAAGAAATTATTGTTGCATCAAAGAAAGGATCATCTAAAGCTTTCTTAGCAAATGTACCAATAATATCATCAGCTTCATAAGGTTCTTGTTCTATATATTTAATGCCCATAGCATCTAGTATTTTACGAGCGAAAGGCATTTGCATGCGAAGTTCATTAGGAGTTTCAGCTCGTCCTTCTTTATAACTTGGAACTTCTTTTTTACGAAAGTTGGTACCTATATCAAAAGCCACCATCATATACTCGGGATGTTCTTCATTAATAATTTTATTAATCATGGAAGTAAAGCCATATAAAGCATTAGTAGGAAAATTTTTCGAATTTTTCATGATATTACCGTTATATGCTGTAGCATAATAACTCCTAAATAATAAATTATTTCCATCTACTAAAATTAATCTTTTCATAAAATACTGCCTCCTAATTAAAAAAGAGTTTAATTAACTTTGATTAAACCCTTTTCAACCTCTTCTAATGCTCGACCTATTGTTTTTTTACTAACATATTCTTTTTCTTTCATTTGATAATGTTTATGTTCTAACATTTGTTTACTTCTTCTTGCTGCAATATGAACAAGCTTATATTTTGAATCTACTATATTTAATAGTTTATCGATTGATGGGTATAACATTGTTATCACGTCCTTACAATAATATTTTACTAAATAATTGTAAATTTATATATAAAAACGTTAACTTTTTACACTTTATAGACAACTAATTTGCAAGTTTAGCTTTGATACTATCATTTTCAGCATCATAAGATATAGTTACTTTCAAATCGTTTAAGGTAGCACCTTCAGTTCTTATATCTTTAAAACTTCCATCTTCTTCACAACCTAAATAAGATTTGTCTATTAAGTCTTGAACTGTTACCACCATGCTACTTTGTTTTAATTCTTCTAAATTATCATTACCGTAAATTCTAGCAGCTTCTAAGATTGAATAAATGCTTTCATTATATAATTCATTAGTATTATCTACTAAAGCATAAGAAACGCTTTTAATTGTAATGAAAGCGGCCACACCCATTAAAACAACTAATACTAATAATTCTATTAAAGTATAACCATTTTTTTTCATTTACTACCACCTATTTAAGTATATCATAAAATCTCTAAATATATTTAAAAAAGTTATAAATATTTTCGTAGTTATAATTTTATAACAAGCAAAAAGAGTAATTTCTTACTCTGTTCTTAATGCTATAACTGGGTCTTTTTTACTAGCCATACGAGCAGGTATTAAACCAGCAATAAAGGTTAAAGTTACTGAAATAATTACTAAGATTATGCCACCACCAACTGGTAGTTTAGATAAGCCCGAAATACCCGTAATAGCGTTTATTAAAGCATTGATTGGAATATTAAGTAAAATGGTTACTAAAATACCTAGCATGCCCGCAAATAAACCTTCTATTAAAGTTTCAGCATTAAATACGCGTGATACATCTTTCTTTCTAGCTCCAATAGCTCTTAAAATACCAATTTCTTTAGTTCTTTCAATAACTGAGATATAAGTAATAATAGCAATCATAATGGAAGAAACAACGAGAGAAATACTAACAAAAGCAATTAAGATATAACTGATAGCGTTAATAATGGTGGTAACAGAACTCATCATGGCTCCGACAACGTCAGTATAAATAAGCTTTTCTTCTTCCTTACGGTCTTTATTAAAATCATTAATTACATCAACTATTTTATCTTTAGATTCAAAGTCTTTAGGGTATAACTCAATAGTAGAAGGGTCTTCTAAATCAACAATACCTAATTTTTGAAGATTAGTTTCATAAGTAGCCGATGCATTTTCTTGATATTCCGCAATAACTTTAGCTAGTTCTTCTTGAGAAAGACTTGCTAAATACTGTTGTTGCTCAACTGGTAAATTTTGAATATTAAAGTTTTGGGTATCCGAAAATTTAAGACCCGTGAAAACATTTTTATCGGGATTAGCTAATTGCTCTTTGGCAATTTTTGTTTCATTTATCTTACCAACAGTATATTCCATTAAATCTTTAGTATAACCAATAACACCCGTGGTTACAGCAGAAGAATCTTCGCTTATTTTAATAATTCCTACTACTTCTACATCAAGAGCGTTTTTTAAGAGATTTTTCAAATATTTTTCATCACTTTTTTTATCAATCCAGATACCATTTTGTTTTTCGTAGTAATCCGTATTTAAAAGTAATTTATATTTAAGACCAATAATTTCGTCATAAGCAAACTCATAAGTATCTTTTTTCTCAATTTTTTCGCCACTCATGATTTTACCAACAATGCTTTTTAATTCATTTTGGTCAAGTAACCCTAAAGAATATAAGGCATAATCACTAACTTGGTTATTTTGGTCCATTACAAGAACTACTTCATTATAGTTTTCTGGTAATTTACCAGC
>CANRME010000044.1 GCA_947631655.1 uncultured Bacilli bacterium
CTATTAGCAGCACCTTTTGCAGAAAATGCTTGATAATTTATTATCATAACTTGTATTGAATCATCAGAAGCAAAAGTATTTATATTAGCAATATTAGAACTATTAGAAGAATTATAAACAAAGAATCTAATTTTCTTGTGATATATTTCTTGGAAATGATCTTGAGTAATTTCAAATGACTTTTGTACACCTTCACGAATAGCAATACTAGGTACCATAACAATAAACTTACTCCATCCATAAGCATTATTTAATTCATACATAGTTTTAATATAAGTATATGTTTTACCAGTACCAGTTTCCATTTCAATAGTAAAATCATTTAATCCCGCATCATCAGTGTAGTTTAAATCATTTGATCTTTGAACATTTCTTATATTATTTCTTCTTTCACTATCAGTAAGTGTAATAGGATGATTACCAAAAGAAACTATTTCCACTTCTTCTGTTTTTTCTAACAAAGTTCCTTTATCAATTGTTTTTGCATATCTAATGAGTAAATCCTTATGGCTACCCTTCATTTGTCCTTCAAAACAATTAACAACAGACATTACAGCATCTTCTTGATATTGTTGTTGCTTGAATTTTAATTTCATTACTACACCTCCTATAAAATACTAATTTCTGTTTCTGGTGATAATTTCTTAAATCTTTCTTCTAAGTTTATTTTATCATTATCATACTTAAATGAACTATCTTTAAATACCACTTTTAATGGCTTACTTCTACTTATTTCATCTATAATATTTATATCTATTTCATCATCAAAACAAGCTACTAATGAACTATTATCAACATAATATACGTTGTTATTTAATATTTTCCTTTCTTCTATTTTTAAATCTAATGTTAAACCTAAATCAAGTATTACTTGTGTTAATAAATCTTCATGGGTTCTATCTTCTTTTATGTTAGATTCAAATAATTCTAATTGAGATTGTTTTAAATCATTTGGTTTATAATACACATCCTTCATATTTGAAGAATCTATTTTATATACTCTAAATCCATAATCAATATTTGCATTTGTTTCTTCTTTTATTTTCTTTGCAGCTCTTCTAATTCTTTCTTCTCCTATTTCACAAATATCTTTATACCCATTTTTAAATGCTTCTGAAGTTTCTTCACATTGTTCAGGTAATTGAACCATTATAAATTTTCGATTCCCATTATCTTCTGCATTTAATTGCATTACTGCATGTGCAGTTGTTGCACTTCCGCTAAAAAAATCCAATACAACAGATTTTTTATCAGTATATAAATCAAGCATTCTTTTTATATAGTCTACAGGTTTTGGATAATCGAAAAGCGCTTTACCATCAAAAAGTTTTTTTAAATTTTGTGATGCAGATTGACTATGACCAACTTCCTCGTATTTCCAAATTGTCATAGGAGTAATTCTTTGCTTAACTTCTGATAAAAATCTTTTTATTGAAGGAACACTATTTCCATCCGATCCAAACCATATTCTATTATCCTTTACATACTGTTCAAAAACATCTCTACTTAAACGCCAACTATAGCCACTTGGTGGTAAAACTTTTCTCCCACTAGGAGTGATAATTTCATATATATTATTCGGATTTGCTGGACCAACAGATAAATCGCTTGACTTCCATTCACCTCTTGGATCGTTATCTAAGTTCTTATATCTATCGTTTACCTTATCATCTCTTTTCAACCCATTGCAAATTAATCTTTCAACTTTCTTTGCATAGCATAAAGCAAAATCATGAGATTCAGAGAAATGTTTCTTTAAATTTATTGGTGAATAAGCTCTCTCCCAAACAATAGATGTAACGAAATTTGATTCTCCAAATATTTCATCGCAAACTCTTTTTAAATTGGCATATTCGTGATCGTCTATACTTACAAAAAATACTCCATCATCAGAAAGAAGATTTCTTGCTAATTTTAACCTTGGATAGATCATTGATAACCAATCACTGTGAAATCTACCATTTGATTCATTATTAGATACTAATCTATTACCATTTTCATCACTTTGACCTGATTCTAGCAATTCTTCTTCTTTATCTTTATTAAAATTATCATTATAAATAAAGTCATTACCAGTATTATATGGAGGATCGATATAAATACACTTAATTTTATTTAGATAGGATTCTTGTAATATTTTTAATGCTTCTAAATTATCTCCTTCAATGTATATGTTTTGAGTATTATCAAAATCAACAGATTTTTCTCTTATAGGTCTTAGAGTATTTTTTGATGGGATATTAGCAGTTAATATAGCTTCTTTCTTCCCTGGCCATGTTAATTGATACTTTTCTTTACCATCATCGACTAGCTCATTTGTTAATTCCTGTTTTAGTAAATTAAAGTCTATGGCTTTGCCATTTTTAGATTCAACAATAACATTAGGGAACATTGAACTAATTTTTTCTATATTTTCATCAATAATATTAGCCGTTTTCATATCTAACTTATTCACATCAAACCTCCTATAAAATACTAATTTCTGTTTCTGGTGATAATTTCTTAAATCTTTCTTCTAAATTTATTTTGTCATTATCATATTTAAATGAACTATCTTTAAATACCACTTTTAATGGCTTACTTTTACTTAATTCATCTACAATGTTTATATCAATTTCATCATCAAAACAAGCTACTAACGAATTATTATCAACATAATATATATTGTTATTTAATATTTTCTTTTCTTCTATTTTTAAATCTAATGTTAATCCTAAATCAAGTATTACTTGTGTCAGTAAGTCCTCAGGTGTTCTATCTTCTTTTATATTAGATTCAAATAATTCTAATTGAGATTGTTTTAAATCATTTGGTTTATAATATACATCTTTCATATTTGAAGAATCCACTTTATACACTCTAAATCCATAATCAATATCTACATTGGTTTCTTTTTTTATTTTCTTCGCAGCTCTTCTAATTCTTTCTTCTCCTATATCTGTAATAAATCTAAATCCCATAGAATATGCTTCTTTTTTATCGTCAATTTTTTCTGGTAATTGTATCATTATATATTTTGCTTTTGTACCATTTTCAGCATTATATTGTAATAAAGCATCAGCAGTTGAAGCGGATCCACTAAAAAAGTCCAAAACTATATCATCACTATTTATTTTGCATATTCCCATTAAAAATTTTAATAATGCAGTAGGTTTGGCATAGTCAAATGGTATATTTAATTTATTTAATTCGTGTGAACTCAATTGATTTATATAATCTTCAATAAAACTATTTGGTTTTGCAGAAGATTTTTCTATTACATCTTTAAGATATGTTTTAGTAAATACGTTCCATTCTGCTGGTTTCCCATCTTGATTTAATAAATTTGATGATTTTACTTTTTTTATAACTATTTTATCTTTTTCTTCTTCGTATTTTTTTCTTGACCATCTCCATATTCCATCGCCTAACATAGGTCTTTCAGGAGGGAAAGTTTTTCCAGGAGGTATAACTTTACTTCCATCTGGACAGTCTATCCAAAATCTTTGCTCTGAATTTCTATTTTGTAATGATGACATATATAATCTAACTAATTGATACTTTTCTCCCTTTCTTGGTCCATCTTCTTCAATTAAATTGTACGAATTATAATTTATTCCACCAAGGAATCCCTCACCACCATCAATGTTTTTTGTGTATGTTAAAACATAGTCAAAATTAGGAGCCCAATAATCACCTTTATTATTACTTTTTTTTGTAATTCTTCCCGCACAGCCTACAAAATTATTTTCTCCAAAAATTTCATTGCAAATTTTTTTTAAATTATCAACTTCATTATCATCAATACTAATAAATATAATTCCATTATCTACTAATAAGTTTCTTGCTAATTTCAATCTAGAATACATCATTGAAATCCAATCAGAATGATATTTTCCATTTGCTTGATTATTACTAATTAATCGTGTCCCATCATCACTAATTTGACCAGATTTTATCAATTCATTTTCTTTTGTTTTATTAAAATTATCATTATAAATAAAATCATTACCTGTATTATATGGCGGATCGATATAAATACATTTAATTTTATTTAAATATGATTCTTGTAATATCTTTAATGCTTCTAAATTATCTCCTTCAATATATATGTTTTGAGTATTATCAAAATCAACAGATTTTTCTCTTATAGGTCTTAGAGTATTTTTGGATGGAGTATTAGCAGTTAATATAGCTTCTTTCTTCCCAGGCCATGTTAATTGATATTTTTCTTTTGTGCCTTCAACTATTTCGTTTGATAGTTCTTGTTTTAATAAATCAAAATCAATAGTTTTTCCATTTTCAGATTCCACTATTACATTTGGAAATAATTCACCAATTTTAGTAATATTTTCGGCTGTAATATTAACTGTCTTCATATCTAATTTATTCATACATTAAACCACCATTCTAATCATCTATACCAGTCCTATTTAATATTAAATCTTGGACCATAATACATATACATTATATCATAAAGAGATCCTATTAATCATCAATTTTACACAAAAAAGACACTTTATAAAAAGTATCTTTATTCTTCAATTAATCTCTTTAATTTATTAATTTGTCTATTTAATAAAATACATAATTTATTAATTCTAGTATCCGAATACCCAGTTAAATGTTGATATTTATGTAATAGTTCATCAAACCATTCTACTAAACCATCTAACTTAGATATATCTATTCTTTTTAAATCTCTAACTACTTTTATTATCTCATCAAAAGGTTTTACTTCATAGAAGAATCTTCCATTACCTGAAATATGTACTTCTTCATCATCAAAATACTCCATATTTAAACTTTGTCCATTATCAAATATAGGTGCTACATCAAACCATTCTAAAGTATTAACATTTCTTATAATTCCAAAATTATTTAAGTGTCTATCCTCATTCATAATTAGAAAATCTAGAATATACATATTTTCTACTTTTTCCCTAGCATTTTCTATACCATTATCTTCTAACTTCTTAATATATTCTTCATAATCTTTTATACTATCATGTCTTTTCATATCATTTATAACTTGATGACATGTTACAAATTCTGTATTCTTAGTTACAAAACAAGGACATTTAGATACCACCATATCTTTATAAGTATCTATAGTATACTCAACATGATCAAATCCTAATCTTTTACATATCTCACTAGCTAATACTTCATTAAATGGTTGTAAAGTTTCATTTTTATAACCACCCTTTAATAAATATCTTGTACCATTATCTATAATCCATGCTTTTTTAAGCATCCCATCAGTAGTATTATTAGGAGTCTTTAACGAACTTACCTTAGTTATTACTTTACTATTATCTGATAATGATGCTTCCATAAATTCTGCGTAATCAAAATCATTATCAAAGAAATTAATATCATCATAAGAAATATTACTACCTTCTGGTTTTAACCAATATTGATCAGATAAAGATAATCCAAAAGCTTTATCTAATAGTTCATAAGGTGCTGTTATATTAAGTCTATGCAATAATAAATCTAATTTATCACGCCATGAAGGAATACCTCTACCTTTAAACCATTCACTTAAATTAGTTCTAAAAGATGCATCATTAATATCTTTTTCAATATACAAACTTTTTAAAATATATGGTGCATAGTTAATATCTTTAACTTCATATATTTTAGTAAAAACACTTGTTGCTGAATCATATTCCGCTACTAATACTCCAGTATATTTATTCATTAAAGTACATTTCATACCGACACCACCACTTTTAATTTTACTGATGCCTAACCATAGAATGACTATCCCCAGGATCCTCACCACCATGACCAGGATCAATTACTATTTTATAATTTATGTTTCACATAATATAAAGCAAAAATACTTATTTATTTGGTAAAACTCTGCAAAACCATTATATCAAATTTCTAATACAAAGTCTTTAGCTTTTAGTAAAATAAAAATTTTAGTAATATCTTAACCAATTATATTTACTTATAAAATATGTTTATTTGCCTATTTAATGGAAATTAAAACATTGATATACAAGAAACAGTTGGTTTAACTTCAAGTTCTATAGTATCACGGAAATAACTAGTATCTCCTTCTTCATAAGCTCTTTTATTAGAATTATAATCGTGTAGTATAGTTTCATTAATGTCTTTGTCATTTTCAGTATATAAGTCTGGATAATATTTTTTAAACTGCCTCATAACTTCTTCTCGATACTCCTCAAATGTGTATGGATATTTCATTTTCTTTTCATCTCCTTTAATAACCCTATTAATATACATAATCTAACTATTTAATTAATTTATTACTTAAAATTTTACCTAACTCATCCTTATCGTAATACCATCTTATTAATTTAATAAATTCATTGATATTACACCATTTATAATCAATATTTTCTTCATTTAAAATTACTTTGTCATCCGAAACGTAAGATATAAAACTATGTTCTACACACTTTTTCCCAAGTGATTCATACTCAAAAATTAATGGTAACTTTTCTATTCTTTCTATTTCTAAATTAGTTTCTTCTTTTACTTCTCTTTTAACCGCGTTTTCTAAACTACTATCTTCTTTTTCGACTGACCCAGTTACCGTATACCAAAATGATTCATGAAATTGAGGGTCTTTATCACTACCTTTTAACAATAAAAACTTATCATCATTAACTATAAAAGTTAATATTTTTTCTACATAGTTATTATCAAGAACTTTCAAATAAATATTTCTAATACCCCTTTTAAATTCCTTAGTATCTACTAATTTAAAATTATTTTTAACTAAATTATTTATTGAATAAATATTATCAGGATGAATTGTACTAACTGCATATTTATATCCTAAACTTATACAATATCTATCTAATTCTTTTATCATTTCACTTTGTAATCCCTTACCTCTAAATTTAGGATTTACAAACATTGGTCCATAATCTCCTACTTCTTTATAATTTAAATCTAATCCAAATTTTAATAAAGATTCTTCATCTGCAGTAATTAACATCATTGAACATACTGGTTCCTTATCTAAAGAATACACCCAAATCTTAGAGCTATTCTCTAACATTTCTCCTAAATCTTTTTTAGAAAAATCTCCTAACCAATCTGGATATTCCATATTATTTTTTACATATTCTCTAAATTCTATATACTCATCTATATTTATATTTTCACTTATACAAGTAAGATTTTCTAACTTCAAAGCAATCACCTCTATATTATTCATTAATTATTGCATAAACATATGCATCTTCATGTTTATTAGTTTTACAAAAGTATCTCTTTCTTAAAACTCCTTCTAATTTAAACCCACATTTTTCTAATAACTTTCTACTAGCTATATTAGGTTCTATTGCTTCTGCTGATATTCTTACTAATTCATAATTTTTAAAATAATAATCTACTAATAAATTAATTGCTTCGCTCATTATTCCTTTTCGCCAATATTTCTTACTTAAACAATAAGCAATATCTCCTGTTTTATGTCTTTTACTAGTAACTATATTAATAGATCCTACTACTTCACCATTATATTCAATAGCATATTGCTTAAAAGGATCATCTTTTGTGTAACACTCAATATAATAATTTATAGAATTTATTGCATCATCTATACTTTTATAATTTTTCCAAAGCATATATTTTGAAACCTCTTCATCTTTTCCCCAGTTTTCATATAAATCTTTAGAATCTTTTAACTCAAATTCTCTTAATACAACCTTTTCTCCTTTTATAGGTTTTAATCTTATCATATAACTTTCCTTTCACAATATAAAATATCACTTATTTTAACTTGAATATATTTTATAATTTGTTGGAACAAACTTGTAATCTTCCTCATTAAATAAATCTTTGCCTTTTACTATTTTTAAATATCTATCTTTACTATCACTATTTATTATTCTATATAAATAATAGTTATCAATATGTTTTTTAGCAAAATCAATTTCATCAGCAGTGATATCAATTGGAGTACTTTCACTTCCTTTTGTTGATTTAACTTCTATATATTTTTCAACATATATTCTATCTTCATTCAATTCAAAAGATAAAATATCAAACCCTTCATTATCTTTTTTATTTTCAAAGAAATCTTTCATTTTTTTAACTTGTTCCATAGCATTAGCTTCTTCTAAAATCTTAAGTTCCTTTTTAAAAATGTTTTCTTCATTTATAATCCCTTGCTCAGTTTTTATAATTTCTTCAGCTATATAGTCTGGTTTTTTATTTCTCTTGAGTTTTGCATCTGTTTTTCTATATTTTCTTATATTTATTTTACCAGCTCGATATTCTAAATTATCTTTTTCTTTATTCATATTAGAATATACTTGATTTTTAATTTCATTTATTTTATTAACTACTTCCTTAAAATTCTCATCTATATTATTATATATATCATCTGAATATATAATTTCTAAAGGAAACTTCCATACCATTCTTTCATTTCCATTAATATCTTTTTCTTTTACTTGATATGGTTTATCTGATAATTTAACTTTCCCTTCAAAAGTATAATTTTTATTATCTTCAGAAAATAAATACATTGGAATATCATTTTTGTTTGATTCATATATTATTTTATTATTTTCAGTTATAGCTTGGTCTCCAATTAAACCTTCTCCCGTATAAATAATATGACCATCTCCAATTACACTATCTCCATGTACCATCTCTTCTAAAGAAGTAGTTAAAACTAAACAATCCAATGCATTAGATTTCATTATACTGGATTGATCACTTATCTTGAATATATTCATAAATTCATCATTGGTAAAAACATCCCCAATAGTTATATTATCTACAAATTTTATTTGATCATAGAAAACACATTTATATAATCCTGTCCCCTTTTCTTTCAAAATATATTCTTCTGGTCCCTTAAATGCCTTCGATAAAGCACTATGTCTTTCCAATGTTCCTCTTACAGATGACCCTCCATTTTTTAAATCTCCCTTTCTTTTGACTGCAACATCTTTATATATTTCTTTTAAATGAATCCATTCTTTACCAGTTTTTCTATGAAGTTCAATTACTGATTTATAAATTGTTTCTCTTAAAGTACTCATACACAATTCTCCTTTACATAAATCGCTAGAGGAATATCAGCTGGAGCTAAATCATAATTTAAAACATTTTCTTTTTCAACCCATACATATTCCGAATGATCATGAAGTTTAAAATCCCCCGCTATATAATCACACCAATATAACCTTAAATCTACTTTTTTGTTAGGATACTCATATACATTATTAATTATAAATTTTCTAGTTTTAATTACCAATTCAAATTCTTCTTTTATCTCTCTTTCAATAGCCTGCTCTTCTTTTTCGCCCGGTTCTACTTTTCCTCCCGGAAATTCCCATTTATTTAAAACACTTTCATCTCCAGTTGATCGTTTAGCAATTAAAACTCTATTTTCCTTTTCAATTAAACATGCTACAACTTTTATCATTATTAATCACCCACCTATACAAATTATAACATATTTTATAGTTACTTCTTTACAAAAAGCCCCCATTTTCCTATATCAGTATTCATAAATTTTATAACTTCATCTTCACTCCATAATTGTTTATCTTTATATAAAGGATCACAAACTACATACACATTGTTTCTATATTCGCTTATTAATACAGTATGTAGCGTCTTTTCAACCTCACCTGCTAAAATAACAAAATAACCTTCATCTAATTTTTCTCTAATTAAACCAATATTTACATCCACCCCATTACGTATCCTTGCTCCTACATTTTTAGCTTGATTTAAAAACATCTTATATTCTTCCATTAGATCAACATAAATACTCTCATCAATAAAACCTTTATCATTATTAAATATCTCTTTATTAGAGTGCACTATCTCGGTATTTAAACCATTTTTAACAAAATGCCAAGCTAAAGCGGATAGGGGCGTACCTCCCATATACTTAGATTTATAAATCCGATAGTATTTTTCTTCATAATACTTATTAATTTCGAAGATTAAGCCATAATACTCTAAAACCATTAACATACAAACTATAGCACAAGTATCTCCTCTTTGACGATAACTTTTAATTACTTTTCTCATATTTCTTCCATTTCTTAACCATATTATACCTTATTTCATATATAGATAATGTTAAGATTTTAAGAAAATGTTACATTTAATTATTTAATAAAAATTTAAAAGCAAGGGTATTATTTCTTCCTTGC
>CANRME010000045.1 GCA_947631655.1 uncultured Bacilli bacterium
GTTATAAGAAAACCATTACTTTCTAGTACTATAAGATTAATTAATGATGAAGAATTATCTCTTTTAATGGGTGTATATAGTGATAAATCCTTTATTTTAGGCCAAAGTTCTATTTATAAAGACCATACTGTTTATGTTGATATGAATGATCTACTTGCTAATCATATGGCCATATTCGGTAACTCTGGTAGTGGTAAATCTTGTGGTGTTGCTCGTATCGTTCAAAATATCTTTAGTAATCCGAATATAGTAAGTTATAACGCCAATATCTTTATCTTTGATGCTTATGGCGAATATAAAAATGCTTTTTCTAAATTAAACGAAATAAACCCTAATTACGGGTATAAGTTTATTACTACTAACCCCCAAGAAGAAACAGATGTCTTATTAAATATTCCTACTCATTTACTTACATTAGATGATATTACGCTTTTACTTCAAGCATCTAGTCATAGTCAAATACCTATCATTGAAAGAGCTTTAAAACTAGCAAAAATATTCTCTAGTGATTCACCAGAAACTACAAGATATAAAAATCATTTAATTGCCAAAGCTATGTTAGCAGTTTTATACACTAACGCTCCATCTAAAGAAAAGAAAAACGAAATATTTAAAATTTTAGAAGTATGTCATACAAAGGAATTTAATTTTGATAGTACCATCCAAGGTATTGGTTATACAAGAACCCTAAGTGAATGTTTTGAAATAGATAGCAATGGTAATTTTGGAGAATCAGTTTTAATTAATGAATATATATTAAAATTTATTGATGATAATATTGAAAGTATGAAAGAACCAGAAGCTCCATTCTATACCTTAAAAGATTTCCAAAATGCTTTAGAATTTACCTTAATTAGTGAAGGATTCCAACATAATGAAACCATGCATGATGATGCGATGATCCTGCAAGTTCGTTTACAATCCATTATTAATAGTGCTATCGGCTCATATTTTGATGCTCCTAATTACATTGACCAAGATAATTATATTGCTTCCTTAGTAGCAATGTCTAACAGAAGAAAAGCCCAAATTATTAATATTAACTTGGAAGACGTTGATGATACTTATGCTAAAGTAATTGTAAAAATAATGTCACGAATGTTTTTTGATTTTGCGAAAAGTCGTAAACAAAGAGCTAGTATTCCATTCCACCTATTCTTAGAAGAAGCCCATAGATACGTTAATAAAGATGCTGATACTTTCCTAATTGGTTATAATATTTTCGAAAGAATAGCTAAAGAAGGACGAAAATATGGAGTTCTACTAAATATCATTTCCCAAAGACCAGTAGAAATTAGTGATACCGTTATTTCGCAATGTTCAAACTTCCTAATATTTAAAATGACTCACCCTAAAGATATTGAATATATTAAAACAATGTTACCAAATATTTCTGCTGATGTCGTTGAAAAACAAAAAATCTTACAACCTGGCAACTGTGTCGGATTTGGTAGTGCCTTTAAACTTCCGATGATTGTTAAACTAGATATGCCAAATCCTGCTCCATATAGTAACTCATGTAATGTTAATGCTTGTTGGCGTTTGAAGACTGGAAATCAAGGTTAATCCTTGATTTTTTATTATCTTATTATATAATATATAACTATAGGAGGCAATAATATGTTAAATGAAGCAATTTCAATTGACAGAGTAGTTTCGGGTGTAAAATATTTTTATGATGATTCAGCATTTCTTAAAAAAATATATAATTTAGAGAATGTTATAGATACAGAAACATTAGAAGACGTTATTGATGAAATAGAAAATAGTTATGTAGAAAATGAAAAAGAGGAAAAAGAAATAATTGAAATATACCGTAATTTATATGGAATAATTATTAATAGATTGCAAGAAGAATTTAAAATTATTCATAACAAAGAAAAAGCTAATTCTGACACATATAATGATTATTTATGTCGGGCAGTTTATAAACTTTTGTACTCTATTGAAATAACAGGTTGCAGTCATCTTTTCCCTGAGTATGTAACAGCATGTAAAAATATGCTTCTACTTAATGTACCGCTAAATATCTTAATAAATACCCGGGATACACTTAAAGATGATTTATTTTATAATAGTTATATAACATTAATTGATAATAAAAATATCTATAAAATTATGGATGATATTGTTAGAGAAAAATATTTACTATTAGGGGCAAAGGCATTTGAAAATGTTTTAAATACTAAATATAGCTATCTAAATAGTTTAATGTTAATATATCAAAATTATTGCAAAATTTATGGTAATTGTAAAAATTTATGTTCTTTTGAGGAATATCAAGAAGAAATAAAACAAGATAAGTTAAAAAATGTTTTAAAAAGATAATTCACTTGTAAACTTTATTGATAATATTTAAGATATTTGGTATACTATAAATACCTAAAGGTAAATAGGTTGCTTTTTCATAAAACCGAGTAAGTGATGTATTGGGAGCTCGAATACTTAGTGGTGTTGAATAACGGCTTAGCCGGGATCCTAAAGCTAGGAATAGAGCACCCACCTCGTGCGAGCGGGTTTTTTATCACTAGGCAGCTTACCCTTTAGGTTTTATTATGGAGGAATTATGTTTGATAGATTATTAAAAATTATTAAAAAAGAAGATTTTGAAAAAATTAATAATTTAGATGTCTTATTAGTGGGAATTGGTGGAGTAGGGGGTTATACCCTAGAAACATTAGTTAGAATGGGAGTAGGGCATATTACTATTGCCGATTATGATACAGTAGAAGAAAGTAATTTAAACCGTCAAATAATCGCTTTACATTCTAATTTAGGAGAACTTAAAGTCGATATTGCTAAGAAAAGATGCCTAGATATTAATCCCCATTTAGATATTAAAACTATTAAAGAAAAACTAACTAAAGATAATCTATCAAATTTAAATATAAATAATTATGATTATATTATTGATGCTTGTGATACAGTAACAGTTAAAATAGAATTAGTTAAGTTAGCTATTTCCAATAATATTAAAATAATTAGTTGTATGGGTACTGGTAATCGTTTTAATCCTACTAAACTAGAAATTACCGATATTTCTAAAACTTATAATGACCCATTAGCTAAAATCGTAAGAAAATTATTAAAAGAGGAGGGGATTAAACACACTAAAGTTGTTTTTAGTAGTGAAAATCCTATCAAAACTCATGAAAAAACACCAGGTTCTACAAGTTTAGTCCCTAGTGTTGCTGGTATATTACTAGCATCTTATATTATAAATGATACTTTAAATAATCCTATTTAGTCATCTCATCATGAATTTTATTTAAATTATCTTCATATTTATTAGAACAAGGTTTATAGTAAACTTTGTTTTTTATGTTATCTGGTAAATATTGTTGTTTAACATAATGTTTAGGAAAGTTATGGGGATATTTATAATTAGGGTTACCATTATGAATATGTTCTGGCACATTACCAGTCGTTCCGTTACGAATATCTTCTAATGCGGCATCTATACCCATAATTGCACTATTACTTTTAGGAGATAGCGCAAGTTCAATAACTACTTCACCTAAAGGAATTCTAGCTTCGGGAAGGCCTACTAATTCCGCGGTTTCAATCGCTGCTCGAACTTTAGGTCCCATTCCGGGATTAGCAAGTCCAATATCTTCATAAGCAATAACACTCATTCTCCTATAAATGCTATCTAAGTCGCCTGCTTCAATCATTCTTGCTAAATAGTGTAAAGCGGCATTAACATCGCTTCCACGAATCGATTTTTGAAATGCCGATAACACTTCATAATAACCATCTTCATTTTTATCATGAAAAAATACGGGTTTAGAATTTATCTTTTTAATTAAGTCAATAGTAATTTTTTTATCTTCAGAAGCATTATAACCAACATCTAATAAATTAAGAGCATTTCTAAAATCCCCACTACTAAGACGAGCAATATAAGCTAAAACTTCATCATCTATCTTAATGCCTGGTAAATTAGGAAGGATTTTCTTCATCCCTAAAATTATATCATCTATTGTAAGTTCATGTAATTCATATATTTGGCATCTACTTCTAATCGCGGGATTAATAGAGTGATAGGGGTTTGAGGTTGTAAGTCCAATTAAAATAATCAAGCCAGATTCGATATGCGGAAGTAATAAGTCTTGCTTATCTTTATTTAAACGATGTATTTCATCCATTACCACAATCATTTCGCCATACATCTTTGCTTCTTCAATGACAATATCAAAATCACTTTTATTATTAATCGTGGCATTTAAAAAACGATATTGCATACCTAACTCATTAATAATAGCATTCGCAATACTAGTTTTACCAATACCTGGTTTACCATATAAAATCATAGAAAATATTTTTTTATTCTTAACTAAATTATAAATAATACTTCCTTTGCCTACTAAATGTTGTTGACCAACTATATCATTTAAAGACTTAGGTCTTACTTTATTAGCTAGTAATTCCATAACAATCACCTTATGTATTATTATACCTTAAAACTTAAAACTATGCTATAATTATATTATAGAGGAGGATAGAAAAATGGAAAATAAATATATTTATTATACCCTCTTCGAGAAATACTTCGAATATTTAAAATACGAAAGAAAATTATCGCAAAACACTTATCTTTCCTATAAACAAAATATAAAATCTTTTCAAAATTATTTAACTCATAATAAAGAAATAAGTTTAGAAGAAAGTAATAATTCTAATAAAATTATATCTATTACTGATAATGATTTGCGAAATTTTTTCAATAGTTTAAATTTATCCTCTAAAAGTACTGCTCATTATATTACTGTTATTAATTCTTTTTATAACTATTTAACCAACGAAAAAATAATGGATTATAATCCCTGTGAGAATATAAAATCTCCGAAAATACCTAAGAATTTACCCAATTACTTAACTGAAGAAGAAATAAATAACTTACTTAATATAACTTTACTTACTCCATATGATTATCGCAACAAAGCTATGTTAGAACTTTTATATGCTTCTGGGTTACGGGTTAGTGAATTAGTTAATTTAAAAATTACAGATATTGATTTACATAATGCTTTAGTAAGAGTATATGGAAAGGGTAGTAAAGAAAGAATAGTTCCCTTAAACGATTATGCTATAGAAGCCTTACAAATATATATTGATAATTATCGTCCACTTCTTTTAAAAAATAAAAATAGCGAATATTTATTTATTAATAATGCTTCAAATAAAATATCTCGCCAAGGTTTTTTTAAATTTTTAAAGAAAGAATGTCAAAGGGCAGGTATTAAGAAAAATATCTATCCGCATATTATAAGGCATACTTTTGCTACCCATTTACTAGCCCATGGGGCGGATTTAAGGGTTATTCAAGTTTTATTAGGTCATGAAGATATAACAACTACTGAAATCTATACTCATATTGAAAATAGCAAAATAAAAAAAGACTACGAGATGTATCATCCCCGTAGTCATAAATAAAGAGGTCAGTATCTTTATTTATTGTTATTTCTTGCACTATTACGTGCACTGTTTCTAGCACAATTTTTAGCGTTAGAATTAGCGTTATTTTGAGCACTATTTCTAGCGTTATTGTTATTACGTGCAGAATTTCTTGCATTATTTCTTGCGTTTGACATATTACTTACCTCCCACTATTATTATGGATAGAATAAAAGTAATTATAACGCTTAATAAAAATTTTTTATGGAATATTTTAGCAACCATTAATGCTAAAAGAGTAGGGTAAGTCATATAATTTAATGGTGAATATATATGCAAATAATATTACCTTTTATTCTATCATCTCTTGCGGGTTTATCAACCATTATTGGCTGCTTATTTATGTTCGTAAAACCTAAAAATACTAATAAATTTATACCTTTATGCCTTGCATTTTCCCTAGGTATTATGATTCTAATAAGTATAACTGATCTAATACCTTTATCATTTATTTCTTTAAACAATAAGTATTCTTTAATTACGACTATTATAATTACTATTGTATGTTTTTTATTAGGAACTATATTTACTTTATTTATTAATAAAAAAGTTAACCCAACAAATGAGAGTAGTTTATATCGGATTGGCATTTTATCTGGTATAGTTTTGGTCTTACATAATATTCCGGAAGGTATTGCCACATTCATGAGTTCTTATCAAGATATAAGTCTAGGAATTCCTTTAACCATCGCTATAATGCTTCATAATATTCCCGAAGGTATTTGTATTGCGATTCCCATTTATTATGCAACTAAAAACAAATTAAATGCTTTAAAATACACTTTAATTAGTGGTTTATCAGAACCTTTAGGAGCCTTAATAGCATTTATTATATTAAAAAACTATATAAATGACTTTACTATTGCTTTAATTCTAATATTTGTCGGCGGAATGATGATTACTTTGTCTATAAATGAAATTCTTCCTGAAGCTAAAAAATATAATGAAAATAAATACATTTATTTAGGTTTAGGACTTAGTATAATATTAATACTCTTAAACACCCTATTTTTCTAAGAGAGAGAGTAGGTAATACTCTACTTAACTCATTAGATAATTTTAAGTAATACAATCTATTAAATACACGAACAAATGAACAGAGTACAATTCAAGAAAAAATTTAAATATTATGTAGTAGATTAATTTATATCTTTAAAAAATTTTCTATTTAGAAAAGAGGGAAGTTAAATAATTATATCATAAATTAATTTCAAATATTATCGGTTAACATAATATCAATTATACGAAGTTAAATATATCTTAAAAAATCCATACTTTCGGGTAAAAATACCAATATATATTATAAAAATAATAATCATTATCTTCCATTATTAGTTATTATTTTGTTTTATCTATAAATATTTATCCTAATCTCTATTTATTATTATAAATATTACACTAATCTTTTTTCTATTGTCAAAATTTTAAATTCATTTAATTATATCTTTGTTCATTAATTTAATTCTCGATGTACCAAAATTCATCTCATATTTTTTACCTAATATTACAATACAATATATTTTTTATAAACCAGTATACAATATCAATTACATATTAATTATTATAAAATAAAATTTATTTTTAAAACTTATTATAATTTAGTTTTAATTAATAAAAATTTTTTCTATTTTATATCTTATATTAATATTTTACTTACATATTAATATGTAATATATTTCAAAAAAGCATAATAAAGGAGTAGGTATTAAACAAACTCATACCCTACTCCCCTAGTCTTCCCTAATAAATTAGTTTACATTATATTTACAGAACTAAGAATTATACTTTTCTAGATTCAATTTCGGCAATTTTCTCAAATACTTCACTAGCATTATCATCGGTTATTTCATTATAACCTAACTCTCTTAATGCTTGTAATTTAATCGTATTTAATTGTTGGGTTCTGGTAAGTTTCTCTTCGTTTTTAGCTTCAATCTCTTGAACAAAACGTTTATGACTATCAGCTAAACGGCTACGAGAAGCTCCACCAGTATTATATAAAGTTAATGCTGAATATAAAATTCCTTCAAAAATAAATTGTTTATTTTCATCAAATTTATATTCTTCGGGATTAGTAAAACCAGTTGTCTTGCTCATATATCCAAACATATATTTAATTTCCGGTACATTATCTAATGATTGTAATGAATGATATAGATATAAGATAGCATAGTAGTTTTCTTTATTATTAGAATCTGTAAGTTTTTCCTTTAATAAGTAAGTTATATCAGATAATAGATTTTGACTTTCTTTATTTAAACCTTTAAAATCTAAATATTCCATATCTGAAGTATTCTTAACTCCTTGGTTTAACCGTGACTCTACAGCCATTAAATAATCGGTTGTAACTTCAATTTTACTCAAACCATCCTTACTACCATCATCAATATCTAATAATTTAAATAATAATAATCTCTTTTCTTTAGGCCACGCATTTAAGTCATCTAATTCTAAATAATTATATACCATTTGGCGTGACACTCCTAAATATTTAGCAAGTCTTACCTTTGATATTCCAAGTTCATTAAATAATTCTTTTACTGTTTTCATAAACGATATTTCCACCAACCTTAATACAAATTTATTATATCATAACTACTTTACATGTCAATAATTTATCAATTAAAAAATATAACTTTTTTAGTTATATTTCAATTATTTTCCTTAGTTAAATTTCTTTTTAAAGTAAGCTCTTGTTCTTCTTTTAAATCTTGCTCATTTTTATCTCTAACAACTTTCATAGCCATTTCTTCTATTTCTGGAGTAGGAAAAACACTACTTAAAGTATAACTATATTGTTTTTCAGTAAGCACTTCTCCCCTATTTTTATCTAAAGATAAAGCTTTATCCATATCTTTTTCTTTTTCAAGAATTAAATTATTTACTTCATTTAAAGAATTTTGAAAGGTATTTAAAATTTGATTTTTGCTAGGATTTACATCTTTAGATAAACAGTCAGCTTGTGCTGATAAGGCTAAAGCAGCACCAAATAAACTTATCCATATTGGAGTATCGTGGCTTACCAACCAAAATAAAGCAATCCAACCAATTCCAATAATTAAAAGTTTAATAAATTTTGTTATTTTATTTTGTTTAATTTCTAACCTAGTTAAATACTTTAAATAAGTACTTTTTGATGCACATAATTCATTATATAAACTTTTAAGTTCATCAAAACTTAAATCTGATAAATGTTTTAATGAAGCATTAATCTCCTTAAATCTTGCTTCTCTTAAATCTAGCAAATCGCCCGTCATTTCTCTCATAAAAAATTCCTCCATTTAGCTAATTATTATAACACAATTTAATTTATATACCAAATTTTTTCGCCATCTTTATAAATAGCTTCAATAATACCACTACCAATACATTCTTCACCTAAATATAAAACACATGCTTGACCAGGAGTTACGGCCTTCGCTCCCCCACTATATTTTACTCTTATCTCATCATCACTAACATACTCTAATGAAACGGGATGATCTTCTCCTCTATACCTAAATTTCGCTGTACAGAATGTTGGATGGGTACTAGTTAAAAAATTAATATGTGATATTGTACATTCATCGCTCATTAAATACTTATTATCTGTCCCAAATGCCACATATAAAACATTATCTTTAACATTTTTACCACATACATAATGTCTATCTAAATTACCAGAAATTCCTACATTTCTTCTTTGACCTATCGTGTAATTCATAAGCCCAGTATGGTGCCCAATAACTTGCTTTTTTTCAACGTCGACGATATCTCCAGGATTAGGTTTTAAATAATTAGAAACGAATTTTTGATAATTTCTTTCCCCAATAAAACAAATCCCCGTAGAATCCTTCTTTTTAGCGACTTCTAATTTTTGTTCTAGAGCAATTTTTCTAACCTCTTCTTTCGTTAAATCTCCAATAGGGAATAATACATTTTTAAAGTTATCTTTTGGTACTTGGGCTAAAAAATAACTTTGGTCTTTATTGTTATCTACTCCCCTCAATAGTTTACCTTCCTTTAACCTAGCATAATGACCCGTTGCAATATAATCAGCTCCTAAACGTTTTGCTTCTTTGATAAATAAATCAAACTTAATATATTTATTACACATTAAATCTGGATTAGGAGTTCTACCTTTTTTTAGTTCTTCTAGGAAGTATGCAAATACATCATCCCAATATTCCTTAATAAAATCTATTCTATGAAGTTTAATTCCTAAATGATTACATACTGCTAAAGCATCATTATAATCTTGCTCTTGCGGACATATATCATTATTTAATGTAGGATTCCCTAAAGTATCATTATTTAGTGAAGCATCCCAATTGCGCATAAACAAACCTTCTACTTCATAACCTTCTTTTTGAAGTAAATATAAGCATACAGCACTATCTACGCCCCCACTTACACCAACTATAACCTTTGCCATAACATCACTTCCTTAAATTCTATAATATTTTGGTTAATATATAAAGAACATATTTGCTAATAAGTAAGATTATTATATCA
>CANRME010000046.1 GCA_947631655.1 uncultured Bacilli bacterium
AATAAAAGTAGTGAATCAAATATATTAAATGTAACGAATATAGATAATACCCCACCAGAATGTGTATATCCAGAAGGAAATGATACCTGGACGAAAGAAGCAGTAACCATAAGTTGGGGATGTAAAGATACAGAAAGTGGATGTGCAATAGCAAATAAAACAAGTACATATAATACAACTAATTCTGCTGGAAAAACAATAGAAAGTGTTACTGTTTTTAATGATAAAGACAAAGTAGTCACAGTAAATGGTAAAATAGGAGAATATATATATGATGTAGCAGGGAACAAAACATTCTGTGAAGCTCGTACAATACCAATAAAGTTTGATAATACACCTCCAACTTGTTCAGCAACAAAAACTCCAAGGAAAAAATATGAACCAGGAGCATTAACTGTCACTGTTAGTTGTGATGATAATGCAAGTGGAGTAAATACATGTCCAAATGGTGGAACTAGAACTGGAGGAAAACATACCTATACTGTAATTGATAAAGCTAAAAATTCTGCTACTTGTAGTACAACTGTTAATTCGAATGATATATATCAACAAAGAACAAGAGATGCTGCCGAATGCGATGATATTAGATTTGGATGTGATAGATGGGCAAAATGTGAGAATGAATCTTTTGGATGTAAAGAATACTACCAAGATTGTGGTTGTGATAACGGGCATGTTAGAGATGGGAATAAATGTTTAGATTGTTACGAGACGTGGCGGGCATGTGAAAGTCGTCATGGTGACGCTTGTGGATATTATAGTTCTAATGTTACACATGGTACTTGTGCTGTAGTCGGGTCTTATTCTTGCTGGAATACGAATACATGTAAAAAAGCAAACGAAGGTCGTGGAGAAGTATGTAAAAATTGTGAAAAAGTTTCTCATGGTAAGAATGCTGAGTACTGCGGTTATACTGCATGGAGTCCTTGGTCAGGTTGGAATCCAAACAATAATTGTGAAGGAGATTATTGTGAAGCAAATCATGATTACTGGTATGATTAAATTATAAATTTTAAAAAGAAAAACTAAACTTTTTCTTTTTTTAATAGGGAAAATAATATATAATAATATATAGAAATGAGGAATTATTATATGAAAGTATTATCAATTAATGCTGGTAGTTCAACTTTAAAATATCGTTTATTTGAAATGCCAGAAGCTAAAGTATTAATGAAAGGAGCCATTGAAAGAATAGGGTTACCTGGTAGTAATTTAGTTATTAGTGTAGGAGATAAAAAAATTAAGAAAGAATATGAAATAAAAAATCATGCCGAAGCTGTTAAACATTTATTAGAAGAATTATTAAATGAAGGAATTGTTTCTTCTTTAGATGAAATAGAAGCTGTTGGACATAGAATTGTTCATGGTGGAAGTTTTTATTCTAATAGTGTCGTTTTAAATGAAGAAGTATTATCTAAAATTGAAAGTATCAATGATTTAGCGCCTCTTCATAATCCCGCTAATGTTATCGGCGTAAGAGCATTTATGGAAGCTATACCTAATGCTTTAGAAGTAGGATGCTTTGATACAGCATTCCACCAAACTATGGATGAAGAAGAATTTTTATATTCTATACCTTATGAACTATATGAAAAATATGGTATTAGAAAATATGGTTTCCATGGTATGAGTCATAAGTATATTACTTTGAAAATGGAAGAGATACTTGGTAAAGATAGTGTAAACTTAATTATTTGCCATATTGGTAATGGTGCTAGTGTTACGGCCGTAAAGGATAGCAAAAGTATCGATACATCCATGGGATTTACTCCTAATGCCGGCGTTATGATGGGGTCTCGTTCGGGAGTTATTGATTATTCTTTAATCCCTTATCTTATGAAAAAAGCGAATTTGTCACTAGAAGAAGTAGATAATATCTTAAATAAAAAGAGTGGTCTAGAAGGCTTAACAGGTATGAGTGACTTAAGAGACTTAGATGAAGGTTTTGCAAATAATGATAAAGTAATAATTCGTGGTATCAATATGTATACCAAAAGAATTGCCGAATATATTGCTAAATACTACATTGAGTTAGATGGTAATGTTGATGCTATCTGCTTTACTGCTGGCGTTGGGGAAAATGATTCCATGATTAGAAGCGAAGTTATAAAAAGAGTTAATGCTTTAGGTATTAAATTAGACGAAAAAGTAAATGAAAAAACAGTTACTAGAAAAGGTTTAGAAGGAGTTATATCAAGTAAAGACTCTAAAGTTAAAGTATATGTTTTAGCTACTGATGAAGAGCAAATGATTGCTAGAGATACATATGATTTAGCAAAATAAATGTTAGAGAAGAGGAGAATATATTAAAAGGGTTTTAAAAGATATCTATAAAAAGATTAAGGAATATGATGAAATAGTTATCGCAAGACACATTGGACCAGATCCTGATGCTATAACTAGTGAAATTGCTTTAAGAGATAGTATACTATATACTTTTCCTCAAAAAAAAGTTTATGCGGTTGGAGCGGGAGTAGCTAAATTTAAAGCTTATGGCTCTCTTGATAAATTAGATGAAAGTACACTTCATAATCCTTTATTAATCGTTTTAGATGTTCCAAATATCTCACGGATTGATGGCGTAGATGTGAGTATTTATAAAGAAATAATTAAAATCGATCATCATCCTAAAGAAGATGTTATGGGCCGTATTTCGTGGACGGATGAAACAGCATCTAGTACGGCCCAAATGATTGCGGAATTAATTATTATGACTAGACTTAAACTAAATAAAGCCGTAGCAGAGAACTTATATTTAGGAATAGTGAGTGATAGTGATAGATTTTTACTTTCTTATACTTCTCCTAAAACATTTAATATTGCGGCTTATTTAGTTAATAAAGAACACTTAGATTTAAAAAAATTATATGATATTTTATATGAAAGACCATTAAATGAAATAAGATTTCAAGCCTTCTTAGCCATGAACATGAATGTGAGTGACAATGGTTTTGGATACATTAAAATAAAAGAAGAAGACTTAAAAGAATATAATGTCGATAATGCGACTCCTTCTAATTTAGTTAATAATTTTAATTTTATTAAAGAAATGTTAGTGTGGTGTTTCATTACTTATGATACTAAATCTAAATTATATAAACTTAATATCAGAAGTAGAGGACCAGTTATTAATGAAATAGCTAGTAAATATAATGGGGGAGGCCACAAATTTGCTTGTGGTGCCCGCATTGAAAGTATGGAAGATGTAGACAAATTACTTGAAGAATTAGATAAAGCTTGTCAAGAATTTAAGAAAGGATAATAGTGATATTATCTTTTTAAATTTGACAAAATAAATAAATCTGCTATAATATACTTTACTAAAAAAGGGGGATATATATGGAATATATAGAAGATTATTATAGTAAAGCAAGAAGATTATTACAAAAAAGTCCTTTAGAAGCTTATAATTTACTTTTAAAATGTGATCAAATGGAACCTAATGATAAAGGAGTTAATAATTATTTATTTTATTTAGAAATGATATTTGGGGATTATGCTAAAGCTATTAATAGACTAGATTTATTATTTACTTCCGAAAATGATACTTATGTTAGAAATTTAAATATTTATTTAGTTTTATTAAATAAAGTTTATGAGTTACCAGATAATTATAAAGCGTATGTAGCTAATTTAAAAATTAATGATGTTAAATTATATAATCCTTACGAATTAAAAAGATTAGAAAACGAAAATAGGGTAAGAAATTTAATTATGATTAATAGAAATTATAATGCTTTAAAATTTTTAAATGCAACTATTAAAGTTAAAAACTATATATCATTAAGCGATAATATAATTAAAGTATTATTAAATAAGATTGTTTTAGATGAAAATATTAATAATAAAATATTAGTTAATAGTATTATAGGAAAAAATTATCAAAAAGCAATAGATGTTTTAGAAAAAATGAAAGCTAAAGATGGCTTGAGAAGAAGTAGAGTATATTGTTTAAAATTATTATATATTTTAAATAGTGGTGTAGTCCCTCCTATAATTAAACAAGATAAAGAATATATTGATTTTACGGATATTATCGATAATAATGATTTTAGAAAGGCTCTTGCTTATAGAAAAGATTCTCTTATGGAACAAGATAAAATGGTTTTACAAAATCGACCAATGTATTTATTATTAAGGGATGTAGTAGAGTTATTAGATAAACAAGAAGGTATAACATTAAGTAGAGGATTGTAAAATCCTTTTTTAAATATTATATTTGACAAACAATTGTTTACAATAGTATAATGTTTAACAGGAGGATTTATGAAAATACTTAAATATACTAAACTTAAGAACAGTCAATATAAAATAGTTTTAGAAAATGGAACAGAAGTAAAATTATATGATGATGTTATTTTAAAAGAAAACTTATTATTAACGAAAGAATTAACAAATAAACAATTAGACAAGATAATAAAACTAAATGATTATTATGAAGCTTATTATAAAGCTTTAAAACTTATTAATGTTAAACTAAGAAGTGAGAAAGAAATAACGGAATCATTAAAGAAAATATCTTTTGACGAGAACGTTATTAAAGACGTTATAAAATCCTTAAAAAAAGATGGTTATTTAGATAGTAAAACTTATATTAGTTCCTATATTCATGATGCTTTAATATTAAGTTTAAAAGGACCAGAAAAGATTAAAAATGATTTATTAAATATGAATTTTAAAGAAGAAGAAATAAATAAGTTTTTAGAAATAGATGACAAAGTATGGGAAGAAAGAATTGATAAATATTTACAAAAAAAATTAAAATTAACTAGTAGTTTAAGTACCCTAAAATTTAAACAAAAAATCATAAATGATTTAAATTATTTGGGTTACCAAAATGATATGATTAGCGATCGATTAAGTAAAATATCTCTACCAAGTGATAAAACTAATTTAGAAAAAGAATATTATAAAATTAAAGCCAAATTAGAACGTAAAAATCTTTCTAATTGCAATTCTAAAATAATTGAAAAATTATTACAAAGAGGTTATCGCTACGAAGATATTAGAAGTTTGATAAATAGTATTGAAGAAATGCAATAAAAAAGCCAACCACGAAGGTTGGTTTTAATTAACTAATTAGAGCTATTTTGTAATTGTAATAAAGCATTTTGAATGTAATTAGCATAACTTTTTTGAATTTCATCATCAATAATATTCATATCATATTTCTTACGAAGTTCTTGTAGGGCTTTAATTTGAACATCAAGATTTTTTTCCAAATAGTCATTTGCTAATTCCTCTAAAATAGAATCTCTAACATCATCTAATTTAGCTTTTTCTTTAGAATCGGTACGAAGAAGAATATGATAACCAATTTCCGTTTCAATAACATCTCCGTATAATTCACCATCTTTAATTTCATAAGCAGCTGTTTCTAAGTTTTTATAACTTACATCTTGCGTATCTTTATTAATGAACCCTAAACTTCCACCATTATCTTTAGTAGATTCATCATCAGAATTTTCTTTAGCAAGTTCGGCAAATTTTTTAGTAAGTTCTTCTCCTTTTAAACCTTTTAACTCTTTTAAAACTTTTTCAGCTTCTTCTTTAGCTTTTTGTTTAGCTTCATCTTTTTCATCACTTGTAGCATCACTTGCGGCATCGCTAGTAAATAAGATATGACTTATTTTAACATCGCCAACAATTTCATCATCATAGTATTTTTTAATTTCTTTTTCAGTTATTTTATCTTTAGCATAATCAATTTGTGCTTTTTGTTCTAGATAATTTAATACTAAAATACCATCTTTATATTCATCGATTGTATCATATGGTGTTTGTTGTTGAATTTGTTTTAAAACTTCTTCTTCACTACCAAAAGCACTAATTAATTGTTTGACACTTTCATCAGCAGCATCACGAGCTTCATCGATTTTGTCTTCGTATTCGATACGTAAGATTTTATTATCAAGCATATTAATTAAAGTAGTCATGGCATAAGTATTTTTCATTTCTTCATATAATTCATCAACACTTATCTTATCTTTGCCATCATTGTAAGTAACAACTGCTTCACTACCATCCTTTAGTTTAGGAATAGTCTTTTCCCCACAGCCAGTTAACACTAACATACAAACCCCTAATATTAATACTTTCTTTTTCATTTATGTTATTCCTCCTCTAACTCTTTAATTATAGCAGCAAAAAAAATAAAATACAAGGAAATTAAGCACCACAAATTAAAAAAAACCATACAATAATAGTGAAAAGACAAATAAAAGGAGGGTGACTTATGAATAATAATGCATGTGGATGCATGGGTCCTGCTATAATCTTAGTATTATTTATCCTATTAATAATCATTGTAGGAGCATTCATCTAAGTCTTTAATATAAAAAGGAGGTGACAGCTTTTGAGTTGTTGCAACAAAACACAAAATAATAAAACTTGTAATAATGGATGTGCTAATGCTTTCTTTATTTTAGTCTTATATATATTATTAGCAGTCATATTTAGCAGTTTTATTTTTTATTAAAAGAGGTTAACCTCTTTTTTTTCTTTAAAATTTAATGTATAATTAAATTAAGGTGAAAAAGTATGACAAAGAAAAAGAAACAAACAGAAACTAATAATAGTTTTCCATATAGCACCGAACTAACAGGATTATTATTAATATTAATTGGTATTATCGGCTTTGGTTTTGGCTTAGTAGGAGAATTTATTAAAAAATTTGCCATGTTCTTAGTAGGAGAATGGTGGCCATTAATATTAGTATTTTTAATATATTTAGGAGTTGTAATTTTAGTAAAAAGAAAGATGCCTAAGTTTTTTACTACTAAATTAGTAGGATTTTATTTAATAGCCATTGTAATATTAGTTTTATCTCATTATACTTTCTTAAAAGAGAACACAACTTTTATGGATGTTTTTAATGCTACTAAAGATAGTTATATGGGAAGAATTGAGACTATAACTCATACCGGTAATATCTTAAATAGTGGACAATCAACAATATCTATTGGGGGTGGAATTTTAGGAGCTTTAATAGGAGGTGCTTGTAACCAACTATTTAGTTTGATTGGGACAATTTTAGTAATGGTAGTAGTACTAATCTTTGGAGTAGTAATGCTATTTAACATTAACTTGACAGATATTTTTAGAAAAGTTAAAGAGTTCTTTATGAAGAAAAATGATGATAACGATGATGAAGAAGAAATAGATGAAGATAGTAACATTGTTATAACCTCATCAGAAGAAGTAAAGAAAAGTATTGAAGATGTTAAACCTAAAGAAGTTTCTCCAAGTTCTTTAATTGAACAACCAATTATAGAACCAGTAATTAATAGTAGTTATAAACTACCAGATATTAATAGTATTTTAGATGAACCTAAAAAGAATCCTAAGGCAAATTCAACTGATTATGTTAAAGCCAATAAAAGTGCTTTAGAAAAAGTTTTAAGCGATTTTGGTGTAAAAGGTTCAGTTGTTGAAATTCATATTGGACCAGCGGTTACGCAATATGAAGTCCAAATTCCTACGGGAACAAAATTAAGTCGAATAGTTGGTTTAAATAGAGAAATAGCTCTAGCTATGGCAGCGACGGATGTTAGAATTGAAGCACCGATACCTGGTAAAAGTACTGTCGGCATTGAAATTCCTAATCCCGTTATTAGTGCTGTAAGAATTAAAGAAATATTAGGACATATTCCTAAGGCTCAAGAAGATGCTAAATTATTAGTTAGTTTAGGAAAAGACATTATGGGCAGAGTCCAAACAGCTGATATTTCTAAAATGCCTCATCTTTTAGTAGCAGGTTCTACTGGTAGTGGTAAATCAGTTTGTATAAATTCCTTTATTGCGAGTATTTTAATGCGTTATCGTCCAGATGAAGTAAAACTTGTCATGGTTGATCCTAAAAAAGTTGAATTATCTAATTACAACGGCATTCCGCATTTACTTGCTCCCGTTGTAACCGACCCTAAAAAAGCGAATATTGCTTTACAAAAAATTGTCGTGGAAATGGAAAGAAGATATGACTTATTTTCTGAACATCAAGTAAAAAATATTACAGGTTATAATGAAAAAATCGAAAAAGAAAATAACAAATCCGATGTTAAAAAACCGAAAATGCCATATATCATTGTTATAATTGATGAGCTTGCTGACTTAATGTTAGTAGCAGCTAAAGAAGTAGAAGATTCAATTATGCGGATTACCCAAATGGCTAGAGCAGCGGGAATTCACTTAATTGTAGCTACTCAAAGACCAAGTACTGATGTTATTACTGGTGTTGTTAAAGCTAATATTCCCTCAAGAATATCATTCGCTGTAGCAACAGGTATTGATTCACGGACTATTCTAGACCAAGTTGGAGCTGAAAAATTATTAGGTAAAGGTGATATGCTATATCTACCTATGGGCGAAAATGCTCCAATAAGAATTCAAGGATGCTTTATTTCTGATGAAGAAATAGAAAGATTAATTAGCTATGTATGTAAACAACAACCAGCTAATTATGATAATTCGATATTAGAAGAAAGTCCTAAGGACGAAACGAGTGGGGGCGCCTCTATTGAAGAGGAAGAAGATCCACTATATAATGAAATAGTAGATTTTGCTATTTCCACAGGTAAAATTAGCGCTTCTCTAATTCAAAGAAGATTTAGATTAGGTTACAATCGTGCTGCAAGAGTAGTAGATGAATTAGAAGCTAAAGGTATTATCGGCCCAGCTAACGGTTCTAAACCTAGAGAAGTCCTTATAAAAATGGATAATAAGAGCAATGATGATTAGCTCTTTTTATTTTGATTTCGTCTTGACGAGGTGTGAGAAGCAATTTCTCACCAAATGTGAAAGATGCCTTATAATACAGGAGTTAAGATTTTTCTACTAAGAAGCAAAAGTTATAATTGTATATATTATTTATTTGAAAATAGTATTAAGACTTATAGTTTACTAAATTGATCTTCTTATTAGAAGATCTTTTTTAAACAATAAAATTCAAAAAAAAGATGATAATTCTTATATATAAAAAAATAATGGAATTTTATTTTAAACAATAGTCGTATAATTCAAGGCAGTATCCAAAATATTCATTTATTAAGTAAAAAATACAAAGTTTATATATTATCTAAAGTTAATTCAATTGAAGAAAAAAACGAAAAGATTAAGTTTTTACAAAATAAAGGTATTAATGAAGCATATTTTGTCCCCTATGATCATTCCAAAACTGAGTATGTAACTGCTAAGGATAACATTCTTATTGATGATGATTTGAAAAATTTAGAAGAGTGGTTCGAAGCAGGAGGAAAAGGTATTTTTTTCAATGAATTTCTAAAAGATTATGATAGTTATGGGCAAAAAAATACAAAATTTTTAATAATTGATAATTTACTAAAAATATGTGATATAATTTAAGTATAGAGGAGATATTTTATGAAAACGTCAATAGTACTTACTGGAATTTTAAAAGATGGCGAAAAATACTTGGTTGTAAAAAGGAATGAAAATGATGAATTATATCCAGGTGCATGGGAGTTTCCTGGTGGACATCTAGAAGATGGAGAAGTAATTAAAGAAGGGTTAGCTAGAGAATTAAAAGAAGAAATAGGATTTGAAAATGATTTTAATCCTATAATAACTCATTATTATGATGAAATAAAAGAAAAAAACGGAATAAAAATTCATGATTTGGAAATAGATTTTATTATTAATGTTGATAGTAAATCTTTAAAAGTATCTTTAAGCAATGAACATAGTGATTATAAATGGGTTAATAAAGATTCAGAATTATTGGATGAATACATTCAAGAAAAATTGTCAAATATCTAAAAGATTAATGACAATTTTTTGTTAAAATAAATTAAAAATAAAATAAAGTGGAATTTATTTGCTGAACAATCTTTTAGAATGATGATTTTACAATTTACAATGCATTTTTTTATTTAAATTATTGACGGGGGGGGGGGGTAAAATGATAAGATATACACATAAGGTA
>CANRME010000047.1 GCA_947631655.1 uncultured Bacilli bacterium
TCATCCATTAAACTATCATATTCATTATCCGTCATAACAGGATTATCATTAACATAATACAAAACATTAGCTTCATTTAATTCATCTACTAATTTATCTATTCTTCCTTTTATATCCATATTTCTTCCTCCTATAACTTAGTAATTCCTTTATGATTTTTTAATAACTTTTTAATACCCGTCTTTTTATCGAAAGCCACCGTAATAATTTCTTTTTCTACTGCTATTACTACCCCTTTACCATAAGAAGTATGCATTATAACGTCTCCACTCTTAAAATCATCTGAAGCATCTTTATACATACTCTTTATTGGTACTACTTCTCTTACTGGTTCTTCTTTAACTCCCACTATATCTAATAATTCCGGATCTATTTCTTTAATAAATCTACTCGGCATATTTACTTGATCATTACCATATAACCTTCTTCTTTTCGCATTACTTAGATAAAGTCTTTCTTTCGCTCTGGTAATTCCTACGTAACATAACCTTCGTTCTTCCTCAATTCCCCCTTCTTCAAAGAATGAATTTTGATGAGGAAATATTCCTTCTTCCATCCCAATTAAGAAAACTGCTCTAAACTCTAACCCTTTTGCACTATGCATTGTCATTAACGTTACGGCATCATCTTTTTCTTGGTGTTCCGAAATATCTGCAATTAAACTAATTTCTTCTAAGAAATCTCCTAAATTAACATTACCCGTCCTCTCTTCAAAAGATGTCGTAATTGACCTAAACTCCATTAAGTTTTCTAGTTTTAAGTCACCATCTAAGGAAGCCCCATTTTCATACATAGCTTTAATACCCGTTTTTTCTAATACTAAATCTACTAATTCCGTTAGTGATAAACTTTCACTTTCCTTTTGTAATTCTAAAATTAACTCTTTAAATTGTAGTTCTTTACCACTATCTATCGCCTCAAACATACTCGTATTATTATTTCTTGCTTTCTCGGCAATATTTTCAATCGTCTTTTCGCCAATACTTCTTTTCGGAACATTTATAACTCTTCTTAAACTTATATCATCATACGTATTAACCATTAATTTTAAATAGCATAATAAGTCTTTAATTTCTTTTCGCGCATAGAAATAATAACTACCTACTACTTTATAAGGTATATTATCTTTTATAAACATTTCTTCTACTAAACGCGATTGCGCATTAGTACGATATAATACGGCGATATCTTGGTAATCATAACCCTCTAATAATAAATGTTTTACTTCTTCTAAAACTAAAGTTATTTCGTGTTTTTCATCATAACTTCTTATATATTTAACTTTAACCCCATCCCCTTTACTACTCCATAAATTCTTTTCTTTTCTTTCCGTATTATGTTTAATAACGGAGTTCGCTGTATCCAAAATATATTTCGTACTTCTATAATTTTCTTCTAAGGGAATAACTAAAGCATCCTTATAATCATGTTCAAAATTTAAAATATTATGGAAATTCGCCCCCCTAAATTTATATATCGATTGATCAGGATCTCCTACTATAAAAATATTTTGATATTTTTTAGCCAGTAACTTACTTAATTTATATTGTACTTCATTAGTATCTTGATACTCATCTATTAAGATATATTTATATCTTTCTTGATATTTTTCTAATACCTCACTATTATTCATAAATAGTTTTACTGGTAACAATAATAAATCATCAAAATCTACGGAATTATTTTGTTTTAATATTTTTTCATATTTATAATATACTTTCTCTGCTATCTTCTCCGGAGGTGTATTAAAAAACTTACTAATCTCCCCTTCACTTAGCATTTCATTTTTAATAAAACTAATTCTATTTCTCACATAAGAAGGAGCACATTCTTTACTATCTACTCCCATATCTTTTAATATTCTTTTTACTAAAGTTAATATATCATCACTATCTATTATCGTAAAATTATTATCTAACCCTAATAACTTATAATTTTCTCTAATTATTCTTACTCCTAAAGAGTGGAATGTTCCAACAAAAGCTTCATTATCTGGGACTATTAAATTTAACCTATCTCGCATTTCTTTTGCTGCTTTATTAGTAAATGTAATTGCAAGTATTCTATAAGATGGCACCCCGTTTTCAATTAAATTAGCAATTCTCGTAGTTAATACTTTAGTTTTCCCAGAACCCGCTCCCGCTAAAACTAGACATGGTCCATCTATATGGTTAACTGCTTCTAATTGTTTATCATTAAGTCCTTTTAATAAATCCATGTCTAATCACCTATAAATATTATATCATTTAAAAACAAGTCATAAAAGACTTGACATTTATATTTTTAATATTTATGGTACTAAAACATAAGGTTCTGTACTACCATTACCACCCTTTATAGTTACATTAGATTTTAGATATAAGGACGGGCGCACACCACGCACTAAGTACGCGTTGTTGTCGCTTACACCCCCGCCTGGATACACACGGAACACAACTGCGGAGGTATTCGACCACGGTGTGAGTGTCCATTGATATGTACCTGAAATATATAACCAATCCTTTTCATAACAATAACTTTCATTATTGTAACTATATAATGTTGTAGATAAACATGATGCTCTATCCTTACTTCCATCGTTACTTCCTGTGGTGGCATATCCATAATCGCTTACGTACATAAGTCCAATATATCCAGGCCATGTTGCACTTGCGCCGCTTGGTATAATTTCACCACGTTCTTTTTCATAAAATTGTTGTGCTGTAATTCCATTAGTAATCCAGCCCCCTAAATTCCATATTACATATTCTATCATATTTTTAGTTGTTGGTTTTATTCCTTTTGTTGTAATGGTTTCACCACTACAATCTACATCTGCACAACCATTTATTTCACTTCCATTGTAATAACTTTCTAAATTTGTTTTCAAATCTGCTGGTCTTGTCCAATTATTTGAACCATATTGCCCTCCAGTTGTATCCCATGCCATGTTTCCTACAATATCTGCTCTTATTATTTTTGTTAAATATTCTTTAGTTGTACTTTCATCTTCATTTACTCTTTCTATATCACTCATTAATCCGATAACTCTCCATTTTTCACAATTATGTTCTTCGTCTTCAGCATTATCATTTGTTAGATCATCATATTTTAAACAATTAAACCAGATATAATTATTTGGGTCTTTCCCTATATATCTTATATTTCCAAAATCATCATATGCAGCATTATTACTTTCTTCTGCTTCTTTTAATTTTGCATAGAAGGTATTATCTTTACTATAACTGTATTCATATAATTCTACATCTGTTTCACTATCTACTCCTATTTTGAATTTTACTTTTTTATTGACATTATCATTTTGATTACTTTCATCTTTTTTAAAGTTTAAGGTTAAAGTATAATTGTGTACTCCTTTTAATTCTAATGGTTCATCTATTAAGATATATCCTTCTTTTTCTACTGGTACTATATTTGTTACATTATCTTTATCATTTCTTTTTAAGGTTACTACTAAATCTTCTTTATCTATAAAATTATTTTCTTCTACTATTAATTTAATATTATATTTAGTATCTAAGGTACCAGTATTTTCTATTTTAAATTGTTTAATAACTGTATCTCCTGGTAGAGCATTATTTAAAGTTACTTCATTAGAATCAGTATAAGTTATTTTCATAGTTCCTGCTGTTACTACCATATCTTCTGCTTTATCATTACCTATTATATTAGCAGTAAAATATGCATAAGATACTGATATAATACAAAGTATATTTATACTTACTACGGATATTAATAATATCAATGATTTTTTATCAAATAATTTCATATATACACAATCCTACCTTATGTGTATATCTTATCATTTTACACCCCCCCCCGTCAAGGAAAAATTATTGTTGCATTTTTAGTAAATTTATGTATATAATATATGTAGAAACGAAAAGAGATATCATATTGGTATCCTTTAATCCGTTTTTGTTGGATTTAGAACACCTAGTGTGTTCTATTATTTTGCTCGTCAATAATTCTGATAATCAATATCAAAATAATGGCAAACATTATTAAATGATCTATGACCAAAACCTCCTATTTCTATAGTTATTTTTAATCATAATCATCTACCTCCTTATCTATTTATATTTTCTATAAACGGATTAAGAGGAATATAAACACAACATTGATATCTCTAAATATAATTATAGCTATTAGTCAATAATTTGTCTACTGTAAATTATTATTTATTGTAAAATTCTTATAAGTATTTTTTTAACACTAATTTTAAATCATTAAATTGTTTTTCATCTACCTTTAAACATTTTTGTAAATATTCAATATGTTTATCTAAATATATTGCATCAAAAGGATTAAGCTCTCTATTATCAATTACTTTAGATACAATATTACCTAAAATATCTATATAACAAGATATGGTAATAACTTGATTACCATTCTTTAAATAAATATCTGCTTGCGCAAATTTCTTCCCATTATAATCTTTAAAATCATATATTTTATTAAATCTATCACATATAACTTCCCCATTATTTAAATCAAATATAATATCTTTTTGTGAAGCTTCATCATCCCCATAACCACCTTTTTTAAATAAGGCAATACCTGGGCCAATCATCTTTAAACTAAAAGGTAAATCTAAATTCAATATTAATTTTCCATCATCATATAATTTATATTTACTCCGCGATTTCCCATCTTTAATTTCTCTTTCTAAAACATAATCTTTCATAAATCCTCCTATAAAAAATATCTACTTAATCAAGTAGATTTTTCGTTAATTTAATAACATTATTATTTTCTATTTCACTAGTTAAAGAAGTTAAATAAATATCTAAATCTAAAACTTTTTCCATTTTATAATTAAAAGTATTTACTAAAGGAGACACAATCTCTCCTAATTCATTAATATACCCAACAACATAATATTTTTTATCATTAACAGTAATAATAATTGTTGCTAAAGCATAACCAAATTCATTAAAATTTTCTACTTTACTAAAATAAGAGTTAAACACAATATTTTCATCAATATTATAATAAACATTTTTATTATTTTGAACGTAGTAAACCACACTTATAGATAGATGCTTAAAATCACTTACTAAACTATACTCCCTATTTACTCTTTTGTGCTTTACTTCTTTACTCATTTTTCCTATCCTCTATAAAAATTATAACTAATTTTTATTAGATAGTAAACCCTATTACATTATTTTTGACACTATTATTTATAACTATATAAACATTTTTAAAATTAATTACTTCATTATCTTTATCTAGTATTTCCCGAGTACTTATAATTTTATCAATTAAACTTTTAACTTTTGGACATATTTCTTTCACATTTTTAATATATAAACATCCAAAGGGGTTATTCTTAAATCTTTCTAAGACATAATCTTCATGTTCTTCTCGATATATAGATGGAATACCTATTAATTTATAAATACTATTAGGTTCCATATAATCATTACCATCTAAAACAATAAATTGTTTCCCGTACATTTCTTCACACATTTTTTTGAGTTCCGCATCTTCTCTATCTAATTCTAACTTTTTGTTTTTTATACTATTAAGTATTTCTTCTTTATTAATAATCTCATATTTATTAACTATCTTAATTATCTCTTCTTCATTATAAACTTTATATCTTCTTTTAATTATATCTTCTATATCTTCTTTAGTTATTATTACTTTTTTATTATTACTTTTTAACTTCTTTTCTTCCCGACATAATTTCTCGGCTTTTATATAATCTCCTTTAATAATACATTCATTTTTTTCATCCCTAATCTGTTTTAAATATTTACTATTATCTTGTTCTTTATTCTTACAACTTGCATAAACACAAACACTATCTAATAAATCTATTGCTTTATCGGGATTACTTTTATTAAAGATATACTCATTACTTAAGGAAACGATTTTTTTAATAACCTCATTACTTATACTACATTTATGAAAATTTTCATATACCTTTTTTATTCCCTCTAATATCGTTATTGTTTCTTCGTTACTTGGTTCTGCTACTTCAATTAATTCAAATCTTCTATTTAAGGCCTTATCTTTCATAATGGTATTGTGGTATTCCTTCTCGGTTGTTGCTCCGATTACTTTAACTTCTCCTCGTGCCAAAAAAGGTTTAAAAATATCACAAGCACTAATTGCACCTTCGGCTCCTCCCGCGTTAATCAAAGTATGAATTTCATCAATAAATAAAACTGTTTCTTTACTGCTTTCTAACTCTTTTAATAAATTTGTAACTTTCTCTTCAAATTCTCCCCGATATTTAGTACCTGCTACTAATGACCCCATATCAACTTTTAAAACTTTAATATTTTTAAGTCTGCTAGGAACATCTCCTTTATTAATTCTTCTTACAAATTCTTCCACAATGGCGCTTTTCCCTACTCCTGCTTTTCCAACTAATAAAGGATTACATTTATTCTTTCTAAGTAAGGCTTCTTCTAATTCGGCTGTCTCTCTTTCCCTACCAATTAAAATATCATCACTTACCGTATCATTTAAAATAACTCCTTCTTTAAAACTTGTTACCGACTCATTATTCGCATAAGAATATAATTTATTTAAAGGTACATCCATCGCTAAAATTACTCTTATCGCAATTCCTTCACCTTCTTCAATGATTGCTCTAAATAAATGCCCTTCATTTAAACTAATTCCCTCTTCTTCCGCATCACTACTAGCTAGTTCAATTATTCTCTTAAGCAGAGGTGTATATAAAACTACTCGACTTTTTTTATGAGCCATCCCTACTGTTTTAATTAATTCTTTTTTAAATTTATCATAAGTTAAACCAATTTTTTTAAAATTATCAATTGCTTCCCAATCACTTTTAAGTAACGCAAGCATTAAGTGTTCACTACCAACATAAGGATGATGTAACATCATCATTTCTTCTTCCGCATCCATAAATATACTTTTAATATTATCTTGATATTCCATAACTTTCCTCCTCTATAATTATATGTATATAATGCGAAATATTTTGTCATCTTATGCAAAGAAAAAAGAAGTATTTTAAACTTCTTTCACTCCTTCAAAACTTACAACCCACCATTTATTATCTTTTTTAATTAAAGTAACACTACCTTTTTTATCATAACCTAAATCTTTTTCATAACTAATTTCAATCTCTATTTTAACTCCCGGATATTCAACCTCATCAATTGTATAAGTAACTTCTTCGGTACCTAAAACTTCCGTATTACTAACTATAGGGAGCTCCATCGTCCTTTTTCCATAACTATTATCTTCAATCATATTATAGAAGTTATCAATTACTTTATTGCGATGCATTTCTTGTCTTTCGGGATAAAAATATTGCACACTACTTACTTCATATTTATTTATTTTTGTATCTAAAGAATATAAATCAATTACAAATAATTTTGCTATTAACTCACAATATTTACTATCATCATGCTCATCTTGATTTAATAACTCTTCTAATTCTTTAAAAGTATCTTTATAATACTTACTTTCATTATCATTTATTTTATAACCAAAATCTTTTATTTCACTTTCTACTTCACTTTTATTTACTACTTTAGGTACTCTATTCATCCCATAAATATACCATAACAAAAAACCTAGAGTAATTAATGCTATAACTATTAAACTAACTTTGTACGGTCTTTTCATTTTCTAACCCTCTATTCTCTTCTTTTTCTTTTTTAATTAAATCATAAACAATAATTGAATTACTTATTTCTAATCTTTCTTCCGCATAATTTAAATAATAATCGATATACTCATTAGTAATAGTAGCACCTTGATATAAAGTTTGATAACTAGAAGTAGAATAATCATAATAAACTTTATTAGTTAAGAAATTTCCATTAGGGAATACTACAACATTATCTTCCTTTATCGTAAATATATCATGTCCTAAAGCATAAGGGTTTTCTACTCCAAACATATTACCAATTGTTGGTAAAACATCAACCATTCCCATAACATCAGTTACTTCCGTATTAATTTTCTTTCTTAATTTTTCATTCTTCGTCCAAATTATTAAAGGAGTTTTACGGTTTAATTCTTGGGCAAAAGTATCAAAATTTATGTACCCATCGTCTCCTTCTTCTCTTAAAGTACCAGTAGTTAAATCATAATTATAATAATAATTAAATTCTTTACTATTTAATCTTGCATCATGATCGCCATAGAAAACAAATATCGTATCATTAAAATATTCACTATTATTAATATAATCAATAAATTCTCCTAAACATCTATCAGCATAATGCGCACTTTTAATATAGTTACCTAATTTTCTTTCATTTAGATACGGATCCGTTACTAATTCTTGTACCCCAGTTTCCGGATTAACCCTATAACCAGTATAACTTAAATCAAATTCATCATATTTATCTACTGAATCAAATGGTGTATGGTTAGATAATGTAATAAGTGTTCCCAAATAATTTTCATTTTCTTGTTCAATTAACTCTAATTTAGGTATCAATTGTTTAAAGAATTCATGATCACTTAAACCTAAACCTACCCATTCTGGATCCATTTCTTTTTCTTCATCCGTTTTAGGTAAAGGATAGTCCGTAAAATCCGTTATAGAATAGAATTTATCATATCCTAAACTCTTATGGAAATCACTTCTTTTCCACATCGCCGCTTTATTAGCATGCATACTAAATGTATAATAACCAAGTTCTTTAAATAATTTTTGAACAGTAACATAATCTCGATCATAATAGTTTACTGCTACCGTTCCCGATAAAGCTGGGAATAAGGATGATGCTAACGAAAACTCTGTATCACTAGAAGTCCCTACGCTTACTTGCGGATAAAAATTCGAAAAATACATTCCCTCTTCCGCTAATTTCATAACATTAGGTACAACTTTCTCTCCATGAAATTCCATATCTAACAATATACTTTGCATACTCTCCATATGGATGAATACCACGTTTTTTCCTTTAAAAATATTCGTATATTTATTCTTAACTGGTTCTGAATAATTATTTTGATAAAATTCTCTAAATTTTCTTGCTGCTTCATCATATCCAAATAAAGAATTAATCTTCGGCGTTAAACTTTGACATAAATCATTTCCTTGATATACTAAAATACCAAATTTTTCTACTACTAACTCCGGATTCCATTGTTTAGCAAGTCTTCCATAATCTGTCCCCGTTACCGTAACTAAAGCACAAGCGGAAACTATAACTCCTGCTAAAATAGTAGAAACACACATTTTCTTACTTTTTTCTACTTTTGTAACAAAATCATAGTAATTATTCTTTTTAAGTATTTTATGAACAATAAAAAATATTATAGGAAATATTACATAGATAAAATCTATTGCTCGTAATTGTTCAAATAACGCATCCGATACATCTCCTAGTTGTCCAGCCGTTGATAATAAACTAATTGAGGCATAAGATAAATAAAAGTTATAATAAATTGAATTAACAACACAAATAATGGTATAAATAATAAGCCATGTAAAATAATACTTAAACTGATTTTTTGGTTTTATTAAATAACCTAAAGCTCCAATAACTAGAATAACCCCCGTATCTATTAATAATGGCACAAAATCAAATGTATTTTTAATCGTAAAATGTCTAATTAAAATGGTACTAATTATAGAGAAAATAACATAACATAAAAATAATCTATTAGTAGATATATAATTAACAACTTTACGCTTCGTTTTTCTTAATGCTTTCTTAATTTTTTTCATCTATAACAACCTTTCATTTAATAATTATACACTTATTAATAAAAATTTTCAATTTTTCCTTGAAATTATTAATTTTATCTGCTATATTAAGTTTATGCAGCTGTAGTACAATGGCTAGTATGCGACCTTGCCAAGGTTGAGATGGGAGTTCGATCCTCCTCAGTTGCTCCAGTGACGTTTCTGTTCGAACTTTTATAGTTTGAACTTAACATATATAATCAATCCGTTCGGGTTGATTTTT
>CANRME010000048.1 GCA_947631655.1 uncultured Bacilli bacterium
CCTGCTTGTGCGGGGATTATTCATAGTGATTTCGAAAGAGGATTTATTAAAGCGGAAGTAACTAGTTTTAATGATTTAGAAGAATTAGGAAATGAAAAAGCAGTTAAAGAAAATGGTAAATTACGCCTAGAAGGGAAAGACTATGAAATGCAAGACGGTGATATTTGTTACTTCCGTTTCAATGTCTAATTAAATATGAAGAAGAATAGTGATAAATATATAACGATTGGTTTCTTTGTAGTTTTATTTGGAATATTTATTTTGTATCCCTTAAATTTTATTTTACAACATAAAGGAATAATTATGAATAATTTTACTAATTCTTATAATCTTAAGAGTGGTAATAGTATTGATGATAAAATTTATAATTTAAAAAATAAAGTTGAAACTTTAACAACTAATTATTTTCCTTTGGCTAATCAAATAAATATTTATTATCGAGGATTAAAAAATGATACTAATCGTTTTTTATATGCTTTAACCGGGCATGATTTTACTTATTTAGGAACTAATAGTGATAAAGAGTATATATATCAAAATATAGATAGTAATTATTATATAGTGCAAAATAATTTAAGTAATACGGAGTTAGAAATGCGTTTTAATAAACTTTTAGATTTATACAATGAGATAGGAGTACTTAAAGATACCACGATATTTTTACCTAATAGATATGAATTTCAAAGACTTTTAGATAAGAATATGCAAATAGTTGATATGAGTACTTATTTGAGTGCTTTTAAAAGCAAGTTAAATCCTAATATAAGTCTTTTAGAGTTAAATGTTAATGAAGAAAATTATCAAGATTTATTTTATCATACGGACCATCATTGGAATGCTTATGGAGCTGAAGCTGGTTATGAAATTATTATGTCTTCTTTAGGAAAAACACCATTACCTTTAGAAGTTAAAACTATTGAGGATATAAAATATCACGGAAGTATTGCTAAAAGTGGTGGTAATATTAAAAATTATGATTATTTAACTTATTTAGATAATGCTGATTTGTTAAAACCGAGTGTTATGCTTACTAATGAATTAGATACCCATTTTAAACCGTTAGAGGTTACGAAAAGGAAAGAGATATTTTATGATTATTATGTTTCTTTCTTTGATGGCATGTATCCTTATGTATATTATAGTAATCCGAGAGAGAAAGAAAACCTACTTATTATAGGGGACTCTTATTCATGGCAACTAGATTATATTTTGGCGAATAGTTTTAAAAAGACGATTACTTTAAATCCGCGTTATATTGAAAAAATTGATTATAAAAAGTTTTTAGAGAAAGAACAAATTGATAAAGTTTTAATTCTTATGGAAACGCAAACGACACTTTTTGATCAATATAATTATGGAATTGTAGAAAAGTTAGGAGGTAAATAATGGAATTTTCATCATTAATATTTTTATGCATATTTTTACCTTTATTTTTTATTTGTTATTTTGTTGTTAAGAAAAGAAATATACGAAACTTAGTAATTCTTCTATTTAGTATTGCTTTCTATGCTTGGGGTGGCGAAACTTTTCTCTTCTTAGTTATTTTAAGTGTTATTGTAAATTATTATTTAGCGATTTTAATAAGTAGAGAAAAGCATAAAAAGGTATATTTAATATTAAGTATTATTTTTGACTTAGGTATTTTAGGAGTATTTAAGTATACAGACTTTTTTATTAGTAGTACCAATAGTTTATTCCATACTAGTATTCCTTTGCAACACATCGTTTTACCAATTGGAATTAGTTTTTATACTTTTCAAATTTTATCTTATGTTATTGATGTTTATACGGGAAATGTAAAAGTGCAAAAGAACATCTTAACTTTGGGGTGTTATATCTTAGCATTTCCCCAATTAATCGCTGGGCCGATAGTAAGATATAAAACAGTCGAAAAGGAATTAGAAACAAGAAAAGAAAATAAAGAAGATATAGCTTATGGTATAAGAAGATTTATTAAAGGACTTGGTAAAAAAGTTTTAATTGCGAATAATGTGGGTTTAATTGCGACGACGATATTTTCTTATGAACCCGCAACTTATGGTTTAGTTGGGGCATGGCTTGGAATGATAGCTTATACGCTTCAAATATATTATGATTTCTCAGGATACTCTGATATGGCGATAGGGATTGGGAGAATTTTAGGATTTAAATACTTAGAAAACTTTAACTTTCCTTATGTTGCAAATTCGGTAACGGATTTCTGGCGGAGATGGCATATATCTTTAAGTAGTTTTTTTAGAGATTATGTGTACATTCCTTTAGGAGGAAATAGAGTTAAAAAAGGAAGATTTATCTTTAATATCTTAGTTGTTTGGGGATTAACAGGATTATGGCATGGAGCTTCTTGGAACTTTGTTTTATGGGGCTTATATTATGGAGTAATTTTATTAATCGAAAAATTATTCTTAACTAAGTATTTAGAAAAGATGCCTGTATTTTTAAGACACATCTATACCTTGTTAATTGTAATTGTCGGGTGGGTGTTCTTTAGAAGTGAAAGTATAAGTGAAATAGGGAATATCTTAAAATCTATGATAGGATTAAATGGATTAGGTAACCTAAGTTTATATGCATATGCGGGTCTTTTAACAGTTAATGTATTACTTGCAATAATACTGGGAATAATCTTTGCTATGCCTTTAGAAAAATTTAATAACTTTTTAAATAAAAAACCATTTTTAAAAGATACATTATTATTAGTTATTTTAATTTTAGCTATTATGGAAATAGCAATTGGGACTTATAATCCATTCATCTATTTTAGATTTTAGAGGTTAATATGAATGGTGCAGTAAAGAGTGAAATTATTAGAGATATATTAAATGAAGAAACTATAAATAATATTTGTTATATATATAAGATAAGTAAACAAGAATTAAGTAATATTTTAAAAACGGTATATTTAGGAGATTTTAATCTGCGAAAAGAAGTTACTTATGAGGGAGATTTGTTTTATACAACGACGAATATTGATTATTATACTTTGTATGGAGTAGATAATTTAAATAAAATTAGAGTTGCTGTTTCTTCTGATTATCATATAGGAAATGTGGCCAGTGATATAAATTATGCTTATGTGATGGCGGATTATATGAAAAAGGAAAGCATTCATGTGGGTTTAATTTTGGGCGATTTATTGGATGGGGAACATATGAATATTAATGTCCGAAATATGAATTTAAAGGAGCAACTTTCTTTTCTTTCTTATAATTTTCCGATGGATCCATATATCAACTATTTAGTATTATTAGGTAATCATGAAAGACATAGTTTAAAGTATAATAATCAGGATATTGCACCAATTATAGCACGAGATAGAGTTGATTTGGCGGTGATGGGATATGGTTATCAAGTTTTAAAAATGCAAAATGATTTTATTCATTTACAACATAAATTATGTGATAGTAATTTTAAAGGAGGGTTCCCGCAAGTTGGTGCAAATAATTTTATGCTTTTAGGTCATAGTCATGAATTAAAAATGGTACCGCAAAAGTTTTTTAAGTTATATGTTTTGCCAATGTGTGATTTATATCATGCTCCCTATGCATATTATCCAGGATTTTTAGATTTAGTATTTAATATGAATCATTATGGTAAAATAGAAGAAGTAGAGGGGAAAGAAATTATAATTGTGGATAATAAACCATTTATTAACAACGAGTTTCTGATAGATGTAACTAAGCATATAACGGATTATAAAGAGAGTAAAAGAATCCTTAAAAGAAAAATTTAAAACATATTTACTTTTAAAAAGTAATATGATAAGATATATCCGAGTAATTTAATTACTCCTTGCTTCATTGTGAAGCCGTTTTAGACCAAAAGGAGGTGTACGTATGAACAAATATGAAATGATGTTTATCGTAAAAGCTACTATGGAAGCTGATGTTATTAAAAAGACAGCTGATAATATTAAGAAGGTAGTTACAGATAACAAAGGAAAAGTTTCTGAAGTAAAAGAAATGGGTGAAAGAAAACTTGCTTATCCAATTAAAAATGAAATTAATGGATACTATTTTGTTATCGAATTAGAAGCATCTAAAGAAGCAGTTAAAGAAATTGATAGAAAAACTTCTATTGATGAAAATGTTTTAAGACATATAATTATTAAATTAGATGAGGAGTAGAATATGAATAAAGTTATTTTAGTAGGAAGATTAACTAAGGATCCAGAAATGAGAACAACAGCAAGTGGTGTTGCGACAACTAATTTTACTTTAGCTGTTAATCGTAATTTTACGAATCAAAGTGGAGAAAGAGATGCAGACTTTTTAACTTGTGTAGCATGGCGTCGTCTTGCTGAGACTATTGCGAAGTTTTGTACTAAAGGAAGTCAAGTAGCTGTTGAAGGTAGAATTCAAACAAGAAGTTATGATGCCCAAGATGGTACAAAAAGATATGTTACAGAAATTATGGTCGATAATATCGATTTCTTAGGTTCTCGTAGGGATGGTAATGGTTCTAGTTATGTACCTACTAATGATAATAGTAATTTTATGGATACACCACCAGTTGATACTACTGATCTATCTGTGGACCCTTATGAAGCTTTAGGGGAAGAAGTAGCATTAAGTGATGATGATCTTCCATTTTAGAAAGGAAATGAAATAATGGCAGAATTTTATCATAAAAAGAAAAAAATATGTCAAATGTGTGTTGGTAAAAGTATAGATTATAAAGATGTTAATATTGTATCTAAATATATAACTGATAAAGGAAAGATAATGAATCGTCGTATGACTGGAGCTTGTGCTAAGCACCAAAGACATATTGCAGAGCAAATTAAGATAGCTCGTTTTATGGCTTTATTACCATATGTTAAATAAGTACTAGGAATAGTACTTTTTACTTGCATTATTTTGGATTTTAAGATAGAATATAAATTCACTAGGGGTGGTGAAATGATAGAAGATACAGTAGAAGAGGGTTCATCATTAGAATTACTTAAAAAAGATATGAGGGCATATCAAATTCTTAGTAATGAAAAGCAAATAGAATTATTTAAAGAATATGAAATTACTAAAAATCCTAAAATTAGAGAGCTTTTAATAAATTCTAATTTACCTTTGGTTTTAAGTAGAGCTAAAAAAGCTTTAATTAAAATGCATAAATGTGATATTTTAGATATGTTTCAAGATGGAGCAGAAGGATTAATAAAAGCTGTTGATAATTTTGATTGTCATAGAGGAGTAGCATTTTCTACTTATGCCACTCCCGTTATTGATACTGCTATAGATAGGTCGGACATTAGTTATGATAGAGTAATAAATTTACCACCTAGCAGAAGATTACAATTAAAAATTTTTATTGCTAAAGAAACAGCACTTATGATGAAATTAAAAAAATTTCCTACTATTAAAGAAATAGCAGCTTATATGGGTTTAAGTACTAAAGAAGTAGAAGATTTACTACGTGATTATCAGGATATAAATTATTTAAATGATAAAATTAATACTGTTGATGATGAAAGAATCGATTTAATAGGTACAATAGCTGATGATACAGATTATTTTTCGCATATAGATAATGAATCTACTTATAACGACTTATTTAAAATGTTATTAAAAGTTTTAAGTGATAGAGAATTAATTGTAATTATTTTAAGATATGGTTTAGTTCAGGAGAATCCTTTAACTAATCAAGATATTGCTGATATTTTACATTGTAAAAGACAAAGAATTAGTAAAATTGAGGTAACGGCTTTAGAAAAATTAAAATATTATTATGAAACTAAAAGTTTTAAAAAAGGTTTAAAAGAAAAAACTACTATAAGAGTTTTTATAACTGAGATTGATGATTTAGAATTAATAAATATTATAAATACATTAAATGAGTATGATAGGAATTTACTTTATAAAAGGTATAATGAAAATTTAACTAAAATTATTAATAATAAAATTACTTTGAACGAATTTAGATATATATTTAGAGTAATTGTTCCTAGAATTAATTATATGGTAAAGAAACATAATGATAATGCAATTACTTTAAAGAAGATAAGATAAATTATTTATGAGCCATTCCTCAAAAATAGGAGCATATGAGTGGATGACTTTTTATATTGATTTTTTTGAATTTGTGAAGTAGAATAAATACCATTACTTAAGAAGTGGTTGTTGTGGTATTTAGTAGTTTAGAAATAAATTTTTAAATGTAAAGTTGAAATACAAAGTATACAATTTAAGAATTAATAATTTATTTAATAAAGAAAAAGATGAATTAGGATTAGCTAGGTAAAAATAAGAGGAGATTTAAGTATGAGTGATTTAAGCATTATTATTCCTGTATATAATGGGGAACAGTACATTGATGAATGTTTAAATAATTTTATAGGGGAACCGGTTAAAGTTATTGTAGTAGATGATGGTTCTATTGATAATACTAGAAATATCTTGAAGAATTATTTGAAATATGGGAATATGAAAATTATCTTTAATGAACATGGAGGTGTTTCAAAGGCTAGAAATACGGGTTTAAAATATGTCGATACGCCTTATTTTGCTTTTGTTGATTGTGACGATAATGTTTTACTATACAAATACTTTGAAATGATTAATAAAATGAAAGAATATAATCAAAAGATAGGTTGCAGTAGGTTAATTCTTAATATGGGTGGTTTTCCTTTTTATGGACGTAAGAGAAAAGAAGGAGTTCAGGTTTTTAATGAGGTAGGAAGTTTAAGTTCTTTACCTAGTGTTATGACCGATAAAATATTTCATAGCGATTTATTGCCTAATGTTTTTCAAAATGAAAAATTAACAGTTTATGAAGATGCTGATGTTTCATATCATACTTTAGCTAAAGAAGGTAGTGTATATTTTTCGAATGATCCGCATTATGTTTATATGATGCACGCTGGTTCACTAGTAACTACAACTTTAAAACCATCAGAAGTAAAAAGTATTTCGCAAATTTATACGTTAGTAGAAAGTTTAAAAAGTAAATTTAAAAAAGATAATTTATATAATAAATATGCATCCGATATTACGGCGATTGCGATAATGCTTTATTATCAAAGAATTAGAGCAATATATTTTAAGAAGCATCCTTATGATAAAGAAAAACTAGCTAGTTGTATATTAACTTTATTACAAATTATTGATGCTAATTATAAGAGTAATTCAATACTTTTAAATAACTTTAAAAATAATGAATATCATGATAGATTAAATGTAATGTTAGCAAATTTAATGATTAATAAACATAAGATTAAATCATTAGAAACTACTTCGGCTTTAGAAGTTTTTAATACGTATGATGACGTAGTTAAAAATACTTTAAAAACAAATGAGGTGATTAGATGTCTAGAGAAGAAAATGTTTTAAATTACTATGTACTATGTAATAAATTAAAAGATATTATTAGAAGTGGTTGGAAAAATTGGAATGTGCAAAGAGAAAGAGTTGAAAGTGTTGCAGAACATATTTTTGGAGTTCAAATGTTAGCTATTGCTATGAAATCTGAGTACCAATATGATGTGGATATTATGAAAGTAATTTTTATGTTAGCAGTTCATGAACTTGGAGAAATTGTTATTGGCGATTTAGCTCAGTTTCAAATAACTAAAGAAGATAAAGAAAAAATGGAACATAAGGCAGTTCATGAAATATTAAATGGTTTATTAGATGGAGAACAAATAGAAAAATTATTTTTAGAATTTGATTCCCATAGTACTAAAGAAGCGATATTTGCTTATCAATGTGATAAATTAGAGTGTGATCTACAAAGTAAATTATATGATGAAGAAGGCTGTGTTGATTTAGATAAACAAGATGGAAATAGTGTCTTAAAAAATAAATTAGTTCAAAAACTACTTAAAGAAGATGCTTCGTGGTCTACTATGTGGCTTAAATTTGGACAACAAATATATCCATATGATAAAAATTTCCGAGCAGTTTCTAGTTATGCTATAAATAATGCAATTGGTAAAAAAAGAATATTAAAAAATGATTAGTCCGTAATCATTTTTTGACTAAATTTAATACTTTGTCATATAGTTTATAAATATATTGAATAGCATTTTCTAAAAAGAAATAATGTTTAATATAAAATATTAAAAATATCATCATTGCGAGAAAAGGTATTAAAAAGATAGCATGATAATTGCATAATAATAAGAAGAAAAGAGCAAAAATGGCATAGAAAAGGGTAACCAATAAATGAATTAATCTTTCGTGTTGGAAGTCACTAATTTTGATATGAATAAAAGCTATTTCTTTTTCGTTAAATTTATGATTCTTTTCTATTTTAGTTTCTAAGTCTTTTATAAAATCTTGGATATATTTTTTCATGGTATTCTCTTTTCTATATTTATAAAAACTAATCTATTAAAGATTAGTATTTTTAAAATGGAGCAGATAGCGGCGAATCGAACCCGTATCCTAAGCTTGGGAAGCTTATGTTCTACCATTAAACTATATCTGCATACTTAAATTATAATGCAGGGTTTAATTAATTTCAATAATTTTATTTTATTTCTTTATTTAAGAATTCTTCTAACTTCAAATCATAAAAATTAATTTCTTGATTATTAGTTTTGATATAAGTATCATTTTCTTTTATTTCATAATTTAGGTCTTTTAAAGGTATACTAAATAGAAGATAAAAATTTGGGAAAGGATTAATTCCTACTCCTAATTTATAATCTTCATTTTTCATATCATAAAATATTAATAAATTTTTTTCAGTTAAAATGAGATTAGTTATATAATATTTATTTCCTATTTTAGTGTTAATATTAATTATTTCTTTAAGGATAGATTCATTTTCTTTTTTAAAATCATAATTATACATATATTTCCTCCAATTTGCTTTTATTATATAATATTAACTTTTATTTAGCAAATTAACTTCTATTTAAATATTTCTCGTTTTTATAATAATTTTATTATCGTATTTTATGATATAATTGTTAAAGGTGATAACTATGAATTTGAAAGATAAAATAGAAAATTATATGCCTTTTAATGAACAAGAAGAAAAAGATAAGGAAGAGTTTTTAAAATTTATAGATACTTTTGAGGATGTTTTAACTAGGAAGAATATATTTGGTCATTTTTCGGCATCGGCTTTTGTGGTTAATAAAGAAAAAACAAAAATGGTAGTAGTTTATCACAATATATTTGGTGGTTGGATTTATCCAGGAGGGCATGCTGATGGGGAAGAAGATTTGTTAGCAGTAGCAGTACGCGAAGTGGAAGAAGAAACAGGGTTAAAAACAAGAGTAATAGATAGAAATATTTTTGCTATTCAATCACTTCCGGTTGAAGGTCATATTAAGCATGGTAAATATGTTTCAGCTCATACCCATTTTGATGTTGTCTATTTGTTAGAAGCTGATGATGCATTACCATTAGTTTATAGGGAAGACGAATCAAAAGGAGTAAAATGGATTAATTTTGAAGAAGCAACTAATGAAGCAATGTGCGATTTTATAAGACCAATACATAAAAAATTAATAAGAAAATTAAATATGCAATAAAAAATCATCTCTATACAGAGATGAAATCTATTTGAATCTCGAAAAGTTCGAGCGTATTCCCTAATGGAGCGAGTGCCGTAGTTATCTACAACTTTTCTTCCAATAACGAAAGAATTTATATAATCTTCCGTTGCTAATAATAATATAACACATTTTTAATATTTATTGAATAGCAAATTGACATTTTTATAAAAATTTATCGTACAAATTGTAATTTGTTAGTTTTTACAATCTCCCTCTGTGTATTCCATAGAGTAATCCCCAATGAGTATATTTCTATC
>CANRME010000049.1 GCA_947631655.1 uncultured Bacilli bacterium
TCACCCTTAAATTACGTGCATTTACCAAAATACACTACTCCCCTTTCAATATAGTGCACTTTTCTCAAAACTTAACGTGCTTTACTAGCATCTCTAATTATTATCTTTTAATATTTCTATTGCTTTACGCATCTTCATATCGTATTTAACGATTTCTAAGCCACCGAATTCTGTTAAGAATTCATCTTTTTTCATACCATAATGTTCAGCCATTTCTTCTGCTTCTTTATCGGCATCTTTATCGCTAACTTCAATCTTTTCTTCCTTTGCAATAGCTTCAAGTAAATATCTACTCTTAATTCTCCTTAAAGCTTCAGGTTCTAATTGTTTATGGAAGTCTTCATGCGTTAATTTTGTAAATTCCATATATTGATCTAGTGTTAAACCTTGCATTCTTAATTGATCTTCAAATTGATGCATCATTCTATGAACTTCATCATCAATTATTTCTTCATTAATATCAACAGTAATATTTTCAGAAGCTTTATCTAAGACTTCATTAATAAACTTATCATCAATCTCATGAGATTTACGATCTTCTAAATTTTTCTTAATGACTTCCTCAAATTCTTCTTTAGTCTTAACATCTTTATAACCTAAATCTTCATAGAAATCTTTATTAAGTTCTGGTAGTACTCTTTCTTTAATTTCATTAACCGTAACTTTAAATAAAACATCTTTATCTTTTAATTCTTCAGTATAGTTAGATGGGAATTTTAAGTTTAAGTCTTTACTTTCTCCCGTCTTCATACCAACTAAACCTTCTTCAAAACCAGGAATAAAAGTATGACTACCAAGTTCTAATGGGTAATTAGACCCAGTTCCACCATCAAGTTTTTTACCATCAACATAACCTTCAAAATCAATAATAACAGTGTTTCCTAGTTCAGCTTCGCCATTTTCTTTAACAACATTTTCCGCAAAACGAGAAGTTAAATTCTTAATTTCATTATCAATATCTTCTTTAGTTACTTTAACTTTATCTTTCTTAACACCTAAATCTTTATATTTGCCAAGTTTTACTTCAGGTGCTGTAATAATCGTAAGTTCTAAAACTAACTTTTTAGCATCTATACTTTTAATATCAACTTTAGGTTCAACTACTGGAACAGTTTTACCTTCACTTAATATTTCGTTATAAGATTCATTAATAGCTTTATCTACAGCATCCATATATAAAGATTCAATACCAATTTTTTTCATATAGATGTCTTTAGGAACTGTTCCTTTTCTAAAGCCATCAACTTTCACATCTTTACTTTTTTTCTTATAAACATCATCTAGTAATTTTTCCCATTTAGCTCCTTCAAATTCTTTAGTAATAACAACGACATTACTTTTCACTAATAATTTCCTCCTTCAAATTTCTAATTATTATAACATAAATTACGCAATTTTAACGATTTTTATTTCATAACTTCCATTAGGACTTGCAACTTCAATTACATCTCCAACACTTTTACCGATAATTGCTGTTCCTATTGGACTTTCATTACTTATTTTATTATTAAATGGATCGGCTTCTAAAGAACCAACTATTTTATAAATTTCTTCTTCGTCGTCATCAACATAACATACAGTTACTGTAGAACCTACATTAACTTTAGATGAATCAGCTCCATCCATAACTTTACAATGTTCTAATTTATATTCTAACTCTTTAATTCGGCCTTCAACTTTAGCTTGTTCATTTCTGGCAGCATCATATTCCGCATTTTCAGATAAATCTCCTAAAGCTCTAGCTTCTTTTAAAGCAGTGATTACTTCATTTCTTTTTTCAAGTTTTAAATAATTAAGTTCATCTTCTAACTCTTGATAACCTTCTTTAGTTAAAAGAATTGTTTCATTTTCGTTCATTTCATCTCTTCCTTTACTTAAAAAATAATCTTGCATAAGAATACTACAAATATTCGTTTTTGTCAAACACTTTTAAACGCATCATATCGCCTTTACATAATTTACTATCTACTTTTAAATATACTATTTCTTGCGGGTGTCTTGAGACTTCAATAACTTCGTTATTTTCGTTAATTATTTCTTTTACAGTATATTCTACTTCTTCAGTATTTGGCCCAAAAAATTCGACTTTATCTCCCACTTTAAAATAATTTCTTTGTTCTATTTTAGCTATTTTTGTTTTACTATTATAATCTAATACTACTCCTAAAAAGTCTTTATTAGTTATTTCATTTCTTCCCAAGAAGTATTCTCCTTCTACTCCTGGAATGCTCTCATAAAATTGCGGAGCCGATTCTCTATTAGCAACGCGATTTAAAATATCTAGACAATAACTAGCATATGCTTGTGTTAACGTATTGTTTCCTATTTTATCAATAATCTTACGATAAGTATGAATAACCGTCGCTATATAATAAATTGACCGCATTCTTCCTTCGACTTTAAAAGAGTTTACCCCGATATCCATCATATCTTTGATATGACGAATCATATTTAAGTCTTTACTCATCATGGTAAATTCTTTACTATCGGTATCAAAAATAAAACGACATACTTGTGCACACCCTCCGCGATTAGAGTCTCTATTAGTTACATAGTTAGATAAGACACATTTACCAGAGAATGATGTACACATGGCACCATGGACAAAGCATTCTAACTCTAATCCCGTTTCCTCTTTAATCCTTTTTATATCTTTCCTATTTGCTTCTCTTGCTAAAACAATTCTCGTAACTCCTAAATTTTTATAAAATAAGGCTTGCTCATAATTTAAGGTACTTGCTTGCGTTGATAAATGTAATTCGAAACTCACTTTTAATTTATTAGCTAACTCAATAACAACAATATCACTACAAATAATCGCATCAATACCTATTTTATCTAAATATTTAAGATATTCTTTCAGACCCTTTAAATCTTTATTATGAAAGACAATGTTTACTGTTACATAAACTCTTTTACCTAGTTTATGCGCAAGTATTGTCGCATTTTTAATATCTTCTAAATTAAAATTATGCGCATTGGCTCTTAAACTATAATCTTGTCCCCCAAAATAAACCGCATCTGCGCCATAGGCAAAAGCGACATTAAGTCTTTCTAAATCTCCAGCTGGTGCTAATAACTCTACTCTTTCCATTCTACTCATCCCTTAATTTAAAGATTGTTTCTCTATCTAAAAAACCAGAATATTCATCTTGATAACTATTTGTTAAAAATTTAATTACGGTATCTATAGGAATAAAACTAGTATTAACCATAAAATATAAAACATTATCTAATTCTAATAAAGACTCACCATTAAAGATATGATTATCATATGATACGGTTCCATAATTATTTTCAAAGACTAAAAACTCATGTTTACTAACACTCTCGGTAATTACCAAAGGGTTTTTCTTTTCTAAATTATATACTTTAGCATAATTATCTAGTAATAATCTTCTTGAATACATGGCCATATTATAACCAAATACTTGTAATACGACCGGTTTTATCACATTTTTAGTTATATCTTCTATTTCCTTTTTTGTAATCTCATTACTTACTACCGCACTCGTAAGTCCCTTATCTAAAAACGCATTAATACTTTGATAGTTAGTATTAAAGTGGTTAGGAAAATAAATAAGGTCTATATCTAACTTTAATTTCTTAACTAAATTAAATACTCCAATATCTTCAAAAACGATTCCTTTTACCTTTAATTTTAGTAACAATTCTTTTAATTTATCAATATCATCACAATCTAAGATTCTATTTATTAAAACATATTTATTTTCTTCCTTTATTTTATTTATATCGAAAACGCTAAAAATACTTGGATACCCTACCGCATACCCCTCTAATGGAAAAAGGAAAGTAGTTACTCCTACTTTCTTATAAATTTCTATATCATCTAAATTATTAATGCTAACTAAAAATTTATTTTGCATCTTTTCTAATACTTACTCCAATTCCATCCCCGATATTTAAAAATTCTGTCGTAAATTCATCATTGTTTTTCAAAAATTCGACATATTCTTCTATTTTTCCAACTAAACTTTTTAAATTTTTACTTTCTATCTCTTCACTATGTCCCGTATATCCATGGAAATTAATATTATCAGTTATAATTACGCCATTTGGAGCAAGAAAATTCTTATATTTTTCAAAGAATTTAATATTTTGGGCTTTCGCCGCATCAATAAATATTAAATCATATTCGACTTTAGGAAGATTAACTTCTAAAGCATCTTGATATACAACGTTTATCCTTTTATCAAATCCCACTTTTTTAATATTTTTTAAGCATTCCATATAACGTACTTCATCACGTTCAATAGTTGTCACTTTTGTTTCCGCATTAGCTCCTGCCATTAAAATAGCAGAGTAGCCTATGGCACTTCCTATTTCTAAAATATTTTGAATATTATTTTTCTTAATATATTTCATAATATAAGCTATCGTTTCTTTTTCCACGATTGGTACATTATGCGCAGCGGCATAACTTTCCATTTCAGCTATCTGTTCTTTCATTAATATACATCTCCTTTAATATACGAACCATAAACCTTCTTGTTTAAGTTCATTTATTATTTGTTGTTGCTCTTCATAAGTTTTAGAAAAATAAGTCTTTTTATTTTTATCAGCAACGAAATAATAGTAATCAGTTTCATCAGGCTTTATAGCAGCCGCTATACTTTCTACTCCCATATTACATATTGGTCCCACCGGAAGTCCAGTAAAACAGGTGCTTCTGGTATTATAAGCGTTACACTCATTATATTCTTGATAACTTAGTTCCACTGTAAAATCTTTTTGTTCCGCATAATAAGTAGTTACATCACTACCTAAATTCCATCCGGCATTAATACGGTTGGTAAATACAGAAGATACGCCTTTTCTATCATTACCGCCGGCTTCTAATTCCACAATAGATGCTAAAGTAATAAGTTCATGAACACTATAATCAGAGTTTAAAATTTCTTCCTTATAAGGTTCTAATTTAAGACTAGTATTATCTAACATCTTTTCAATAATATCTGTAATCGTCGCATCAGCATAGAAAGTATAAGTATCCGGATATAAATAACCCTCTAAAGCATAATAAATTTTATCATTTAGAATATCTGTAGTTAAAAACCAATACTTATCGATTAGTTCATTTAAATACTCTCTATCACCTAAAACACTCAATATTTCTTCTTCGGAATAAGGATAATTATTTGCAATAGTCTTAACGTAACTTAATAGTCTTCTACCTTCCACAAAAGTTAAAGTTTTAACATTTAAATATACTTCGCCTTTATTTATCTTATCAATAATTTTTTTAGTATTCATATTTCTATCTAATTCATAAGTTCCCGCTTGTAAGCTTAAATTATGTAATTTAATATATACAAGCGTTGCCATATTACTTTTAATTAAATCAGCTTCTTTTAAATTAGCAACTATATCTTTAGCACTAGTCCCCGATTCAATTGTAAAATAGGCAATTTCACTCTTTTTACTTACTCTACCTAATAAAATATTATAAGTTAAAAGTAAGGATGATATGATTAGAACAATTACTCCTATTACAGAACCGATAATTATCCAAACTTTATTCTTCATTTTCACCATTAAATTGCGCTTGAGCGGAATTTAAAATATTAGATAATTCTTGCCATTCTTCATCGGTTTCAATAGGATATAAATTTAAATCTTTCCCCGTTGGATCATAAATTGAAGCATAAACAAGTTCCCTACCATTTTCATCTTTAGAGTGATCTGTATAAGCTATATAACTCTTTTTAGTAACATCACTATCAAAAGTAAATAGTCTTTCAAATTCAACTTCATTACCTTTCTCATCTTTTAAAGTAAAAATATTTTCATTTTTCTCTTTCACTTTTGTTTCCTCTCATTCTAAGGTAGGTATCTAATATGATACTTGCAGCTACCCCATCAATTTTATTCTTTCTTTTTTTGCGGCTTAAATCCTCATTTAATAAGATATTTTCTGCTTCCATCGTGGAAAGTCTTTCATCTACTAAAATAACCGGAAGAGAAAAATTTTCTTCTAAAAGTTCTTTATATTTTAAAGATCTTTCGGAAGCAAAGCCACATGAGCCATCCATATTTTTAGGTAATCCTAAAATAATACTATTTACTTGATAATAAGATATTATTTCTTCTAAAGGTTTAATAGTTTCTTTAGAATCATTAAATCTTATTACTTTAAGTGGCGTGGAAATTAATCCTAAGGCATCACTTATAGCTACTCCTAATGTTTTAGTCCCTAAATCAAGTCCTAAAAAGCGCATAAATAATACTCCATTTCTATAAAGCTCGCATTTATTTTACCATTTAATAAAATAATCGTCAAGGTGGACATACCTAAACGATTATTTCTTATCAATGTGTAAATGCTCATAACTTTTATCAGTTGCTACCCGTCCTCTAGGAGTTCGTTTAATAAAACCTTGTTGTAATAAAAAGGGTTCTACTACATCTTCTACAGTGGTAACTTCTTCACCAATAGAGGTAGCAATGGTTTCTACTCCCACCGGACCACCATTAAATTTTAAAATTAATCCTTCTAAATATTCAATATCTATTTGATCAAGACCATCTTTATCAACTTTTAGTTTTTCTAAAGAAGATAAAGCAATATCTTTATCAATTTTATCTAAATTATTAACCAGTGCAAAATCTCTTACTCTTTTAAATAAACGATTAGCTATTCTTGGAGTTTTTCGGCTTCTTCTAGCTATCTCCATTGCAGCATCATCATTTATAGGCATATTAAGTATACGACTAGTTCTTTTTACTATTTCGAATAACTCTTCATCACTATAATAATTTAACTTAGAAACAATTCCAAATCTATCTCGTAAAGGGCTTGAAATATCTCCTGCTCTTGTAGTTGCCCCAACTAAAGTAAAAGGTGGTAAATCTATTTTGATGCTTCTGCTATTACCTTCTGCTCCAACCACAATATCAAGTTCAAAATCTTCCATCGCTGGATATAATATTTCTTCAATATATTTAGGCATTCTATGAATTTCATCAATAAATAAAACATCCCCTGGTTCTAAAGTCGATAATACCGCTGCTAAGTCGCCACTTTTCTCAATAGATGGTCCACTTGCAGTTCTAAGGTTTGTTCCCAGTTCGTTAGCAATAATGTGAGCCATCGTCGTTTTCCCAAGTCCTGGAGGACCATATAGTAAAACATGGTCTAAACTTTCTTTTCGCATTAAAGCCGCTTGAATAAACACGCGAATATTATCTTTTAATTCTTCTTGCCCAACATATTCGTCTAAACTTTCCGGACGAATATTGTTATCATAATCCTCTGCATTTACTTTACTATCTAATATATCATTATTCATAACTTCATCACTCCTCTAATTTACTATCTCCCGTTTTATAATCAATCGTTATACCATTTTGAACATTATAAACATATATATGAAATTTAAGCCCTTCTCCTTTATCTTCTACGGACATGGCTTCCATTTCGACCCCATTAGCTAAAAGATTATCATTTTCAAATATTGGTATAACCCGATATAAAACGTGGTTCTTTGTTTCTTTAACATAATCGGCTACTTTATTTTCAAAATCGAGCATGGCTCCCGTATTCATTTGTCTTGTACAAGTAATTAAGTTTTTAGGATTAGCATTTTCCCCAGTTAATTGGTAACCAATTAAATGACAACGATTATATAAATATTTACCATCTACTATATCATATTTAACTAAATGCCACCCCGAAGGTTTTACATTACTAATACTTCCTCTTTCTTCATGAGGCATAGTATTTAAACTTACATTAGCATAAGCCATACCACATCGACCTAATAAATCTAATTCACTATAATTCTCAAATGTATTAGTAGTTAAATCTTCTTCCGTAAAATTAGGTTCATTATTATTAACAACAACATAATCATATCCCCTATATTCTGGTACCTCGTCTATAGCATAAGAAGGAACTGGGAAAAAATGTTTATTGATAAAAGATATAATATCTTTCTCATAAAAAGTAAAAACACTTAATAATAAGAAAACTATTAATAATATCTTTAATTTATCAATATTGTTTATTTTTCTTTTTCGTTTTCTCCTCGCCATAATATACCTCTATTATTTAAATAATAATTTTAGTGCATCCTTTACTTGTTCTTCTACTGGGTTTCCTGGATCAACTTTCGGTAAAACATTCTTTATATCATTTTTCTTATAGCCTAAGCTTTCTAAAACACCGATAAGCTCTGTATATCCATCATTTGTAAATAACTCATTATTTTGAACTAATTTACCTTTTAAATCTAATATTATTTGACGGGCTACTTTATCGCCAATTTTAGGAAACTTTGTTAAATATATTAAATTTTCTCTCGCAATAGCATCTAACAAAGCATCTACAGAAGAAGCAAACATTGGTAAAGTGGTTCTAGGGCCCAAACCTTTAACATTTATTAATTTCAAGAATAAATTTTTCTCTTCTAAACTAGTAAAACCAAATAAAGAATTTTCATCCTCCCTTATATGATTATATACATATATAGTATATTTTTCTCCTACTTTATAATAATAAGGATTAGCAACATAAATAAAATAACCGATACCATGATTATCTATAACAATCCCATTCATTTCTATAGAAGCTACTTCTCCACTTATATAATTATACATAAATACCTCCTTGTATTTTTATAACACCCTAACAAAATAATAATATCTATCTAACCTAAATGTCAAATAAAATCAATTAATTTTTAATTTTAACTTTTGATATAACATTTAAAATTTTATCAATGTTAGTAAAAAACAAGTTTTTACCTTTTTCCTTTAATAATAATGTGTATCGTAAACAATTAATTATATCTCTTTGAATATGAGTAGAAACTTTAACTTTTTTACCACCAATTGTGTGTGCACTTTTTATATATTTTTCTAAAGTTGGAAAAGCATTTTGAATTAAAATAGCTTGCTTCTTACCCGCAATTTTTCTTATCAATATAGTATTACATTGCCCATATTTCTTAATCTTAGAATTAACAAGTTTTTGATACTTATCTATTCTTGTACTTAAAGGAATAAACCACAATATATCATTATCCTTAATAGCTAAATACGACGGTCTTGTATGAGCACCCTCATGATTAGTCATTAAACCACAATCTTCG
>CANRME010000050.1 GCA_947631655.1 uncultured Bacilli bacterium
AATTCCTCTATATTTAACTAGGTAGACTTATTCGCTATAAGCTAATATATTTTATTAAAGGAAGTGGTTATTTTAATGAATCTTCGCAGTATCGTAGGAAGAAATTTAAAATATATTAGATATCAAAGTGGACTTAGTCAAGAAGATTTTTATAATAAGTATAATCTTAACTTTAAATATTACTCTATGGTTGAACGTGGCGAGTTAAACATAAGAGTTGATACTATTGATAAGTTATCTATGTTACTTCAAAAACCATTAGAAGAATTTTTGATTGATGACCCTAGTAGAGAAATAAAAACTACAAGAATCGATGCGAGAAATTAATTATTTCTCGCTTTTATTTTTAAATTGTAAAATTATGGGAGTACCTTCAAAATTAAAGTTCTCTCTTATTTGATTTTCTAAGTAACGATAATAACTAAAATGAACTAATTTTTTATCATTGACAAAGAAAGTAAATTTAGGTGGCTTAGTTCCTGTTTGAGTAACATCATTGATACTTAATCTCCTACCCTTATATGATGGGGCGGCATGAATAGTGTTTGCGGTAATGATGCAATCGTAAAGTGCTCCATTATCAACTTCTCTCGTAGCATTTTCATAAGCGTTTAATACTTCTGGCATTAAAAGATTAATCCGCTTTTTATATTTAGCACTTAAAAATACTACTTTTACATAAGGGATGAATTGAAATTCATATTTGATTTTTTCTTGGAATTTTTTCATATCGGTATCACTATGCGGTACCGCATCCCATTTGTTTACTACTAACACTAAGGCTTTCCCAGCATCGATGGCATAAGATGCAATGTGCTTATCGTGTTCGATAATTCCTGTAGTAGCATCAATTACTAAAAGACATACGTCGCTATCTTCAATAGCTTTTAGAGAACGAATTAAACTATAACGTTCAATACTTTCATAAACTTTTCCTTTTTTACGCATGCCCGCTGTATCAACTAAGATATATTCTTGATGGTCATAATTAAATACGGTATCAACAGCATCTCTGGTTGTCCCCGCTTCTTCACTAACGATTACGCGGTCTTCGTTTAAGATGGCATTAATTAAACTTGACTTACCAACGTTAGGACGGCCGATTACGGAAAACTTAAGACGATTATCTTCATCTTTAGTATTAACATTCATATCTTTAGTAATTAAATCTAATAAGTTATTAATATTTTTCTTATGCGCAGCACTTATCCCAATGACATATTCAAATCCTAATTCATAATAATTATAAATATTGTTATCATGAGTTTCATTATCGAGTTTATTTACAACAACAATGACTTCTTTATTACTTTTAAGTAACATATTTCTAACTGTTATATCATCACTAGTTAACTCTTCTCTTCCCGAAACGATAAATAAAATAATATCACTTTCTTCGATAGCTAATTCCGCTTGCATTTTAATATCGTCATTAAAAGTATCAGTACCACTAGTAATTCCTCCGGTATCAATTAGAATAAAATTTTTATCATTATATGATACATTACCATAAATTCTATCTCTTGTAATACCAGGGGTATCCATAATAATAGCTTTCTTCTCTTTAATTAATAAATTAAAAAGCGTACTTTTACCAACATTCGGTTTACCTACTAAACAAACACATTTTTTCACAGGACTTCTAACCTCCTTCAAAAAGATTCTATCATAAAAAATTAATTAAGTAAATTTATTTCCATAAATTGGTATTGCGTAATTGAAAAATATTCACTATAATTATATTGAAACATTTGTTTGGAGTTGGTTATTATGGATAAGCATATAATGTGTATCGATTTAAAAAGTTTTTTTGCTTCGGTAGAATGTATTGACCGTGGACTTGACCCTTTTACTACGCCTTTAGTGGTAGCAAGTAAAAGAGAAGGTTCTAACGGAGCGATTACTTTAGCTGTTGCACCTTACTTAAAAAAACAAGGTTTACCTTCTCGAATTAGATTATATGAAATACCTAAAAATATTAAATATTTTATTGTGCCTCCGAGGATGAAATTATATGTCAAGAAAAGTAAAGAAGTAGTAAGTATTTATGCTAATTTTATTAGCTTAGATGATATTCATATTTATTCGATTGATGAGTGTTTTTTAGATGTTACTAATTATTTAAAATTTTATAAGATGAGTGATATAGAACTTGCGAAAAAAATATTACAAGCTATTAAAGATAAAACTGGTCTTACGGCGACATGTGGAATTGGGCCGAATCTATTTTTAGCGAAAGTAGCGATGGATACGGAAGCGAAGAAAAATAACGATGGCATCGCCAAATGGACTTTTGAGGATGTGGAAGCTAAATTATGGCATATTGCTCCCCTATCAAAAGTATGGGGAATAGGTCCAAGAATGGAAAAAAGATTAAATGCTTTAAATATTTATTCTTTAAAAGATTTAGCTTTATACGACACGCAAAAACTAAAGGCCAAATTTGGAGTTTTAGGGATTGAACTTCATAATCACGCTTTAGGCATTGATAATAGTGAGATTAAAGACTTTAAAACAGAAGCTAAAGAAAAAAGTATTAGTGAGAGTCAAGTGTTATTTAGAGACTACTATGCTCCAGATATTTATGTTATTATAAGAGAAATTACCGAAAACTTATGTCGAAGACTTCGCACTAATAATTTTATAACAAAAACTATTTATTTACATATTACTTATTCTAAAGAATATCAATCTTCTTTTAGCCATCATGTTACTTTAGATACGGCGACAGATTTTCCCTTAATAATTTATAATAATTTAAAATTAATCTTTGATAAATATTATGAAAATTTACCTATTAGAAAAGTAGGAATTGCTTTTTCTTCACTGTCTTTAAATAACTATCAACAATTAGATATGTTTAATAATATCGAAGATAAAGAAAAAGATAGTAATTTATTAAAAACAGTAGATATGATTAAAGATACTTTTGGTAAAAATAGTATTTTAAAAGCATCTTCTCTATTAGATGCTTCAACAGCGAAAGAAAGAAATCATATGTTAGGAGGACACCATGAATAGTAATTATGACCGAGGAATGATTAAATGGATGCCTTTTAATAGCGTAGTACCACTAAATACTATTAAAACGAAAATTAAAGATGAAAGGAATGTTATATCTTTTCCCATATTAAGTGAAGATGAACTTGCGAATATTCAAGATAATTTATTTACCGCTTATCACTCTAAAGAAGAAGTTCTTATTACTTACTTCTATCATAATAACTTATACAAACTTAAAGGAATTATTGATAATATTATTGTAGATAAAAAACTAATAATCTTAAACAAAAATATTAAATTATATTTTAATCAAATAGTTAGAATTTCATTAATGTAAAAACTTCTTACGCTTGGTAAGAAGTTTATTTCAATTATTAATCCGCTTCGTATACAGCTTCGTAACCATTAAATGTTACATCTCCCGTTTCAGTTTTATAAGTTACATTGTACTTTCTCCATCCAGCAAAGTGGTAACCAGCTTTAGCAGTAGGAGCAGTGAATGTAAGTTTATCAACAGAGTCACGAGCACCATCAAGTCTTACACTTACCTTAGCACTATTAAAGTGGCCAGTAAATCCTTCACCCTTAGATAAATCACAACTCACTTCAACAAACCATATTTGACCAGTTTTAAGAGTTCCATATCTATTTACATTTAAAGTATTTTCTTTAATTAATTCATCACTAACATAAGTTATGGTTCTATTTAAAGATTGAATATAAGCTTCTTCCGCAGCATTTGATGGAACACTTTTAAAATTAAATGTATCACTATGCTCTGGTATTGGTTCTTGATCTTCGCCCCAATGTTTTACAGCTTCATTTTGTTCTTCAATGAATTTTTCAAATGCTTCTCGTTCTTGTTTTGCTTTTTCTTCAGCTTCTCTCTTAGCTTGTTCTTCAGCTTCTTTTTGAGCTTTTGCTTCAGCGTCTTTTTTGGCTTGTTCTTCAGCCTCTTTAGCTTTTCTTTCGGCTTCAGCTTGTAAAGCCGCATTTATTTTATCCCAATCGCTAGAAGAAAGTTCTCTTTTATATCCTTCACCAGCATTATTATTTTGAGTTTCTTTCTTTGGTGTAGTAGATGAACTTGATTGACTTGTTTGTTTTGTAGATTGAGTAGTTTGTTTAACTTCAGGTGCTTTTTCTTCAGTTACAACTACTGTTTCTTCAGCAGTTTTTTTATCTGCTTCTTCTCTAAGTCTTGCAGCTTCGGCTTCAGCTTTTGCTTTTTCAACTGCAGCTTTTTGAGCAGCATCATCCGCAGCTTTCTTTGCAGCTTCGGCAGCCTTTTTATCTTCTGCCGCTTTTTGAGCTGCTTTATTAGCTTCTTCTACTTTATTATGAGCGGCTTCTTGAGCCTTAGTTGCTTGTTTTACTTCTTCTTTCGCTTTATCAATTTTTGCTTGAGCAGCTTTCTTAGCTTCTTCGGTTTTGGCAGAAGCAAGTTCTTTTTCAGCGGCTTTTTGGGCTTCAACAGCTTTATCAACTTTAGCAGTAGCTTTAGTTTCCTCGTCTTTAGCAGAGGCAGCTTTGTTTTCAGCGGCTTTTACTTTTTCAGCAGCAGCTGTAACTTTATCTTCTGCTTTTGCTACTTCTTCATTAGCTGTTTCAAGTTGGTTTTCAGCTTCTTTTAATTCAGCTTCAGCTTCTTCAACAGTTTTTTCAACATAATTTAAAGTTTCTTTGCTATTTGCTTCATTAGCAAATGTTTCACCAGCATTATTGTTATTAGCAACCACATAAGCTCCAGTTGCTACTAAGCCGGTAGTTAGGGCTAACCCCGTAATAGTTTTAACAGATAATTTTTTCATATTATATATCTCCTCACACAATTAATATTTATATATAGATTATATGCGAAATGTATAGATAAAGTCAAGTAGAGGTAGTGCAATTGACACAAATTGGCAAAAGAAAAAAGCCTTAATTTAAGGCTTTGATGATTAACTTGGTGGAGGATAAGAGATTCGAACTCTTGACCCTCTGCGTGCAGGGCAGATGCTCTAGCCAGCTGAGCTAATCCCCCAAGTGCAAGTTAATCATAACATAAAGTTTTAAGATAATCAAGCAAAATTTTAAATTTTTACAAATTTTTTAGAATAAACTTAGTTGATTACTATCAGATAAGTTATTTAAACATCCTAATTTTTCTAATTTTTGTAGGGAACTATAGTTTATTTTCCCTCTTTCTCGTAAATCTTCTTTTGAAACAAATGGACCTGTTTTACGAGCTTTAACAATGGCATCAGCAACAGCATCACCTAGACCATCTAAAGCTCTAAATGGTAATAATAAACCTTTTTTATCTTCGGTAATCTTAAAATATTTACCATCGCTTTCAGATACATCAATATTTTTAAAGTAGAATCCACGAGCGGCCATTTCTAAAGCGGAATATAGGACACTACAAACTTCTTTATCTTTATTAGAAGCATCATCGCCCTTAGCTTCTAGTTCATCGATTTTCGCTCTTATGGCATCTGGTCCACTAATCATGGAAGCAATGTCAAATTGAGTACAGCGAATGCTAAAGTAAGCCGCATAATAATAAATTGGCATATGTACTTTAAACCAGGCCACTCTAAAGGCACTTGTTACATAAGCAGTAGCATGAGCTTTAGGGAACATATACTTAATTTTACGACAAGAATCAATATACCAATCAGGAATACCCGCTTCTTGCATTTCTTTAACATAAGTCGCCCATGTAGCAGGGTCTTTACTAGGTTTACCACGACGAACAAACTCCATAATAGTAAACGCCCTAATTGGTTTTAAACCCCATTTCATTAAACTTACCATTATATCGTCACGACAACCAATAACTTCTTTAAATGGTACTACTCTATTCCCGTTTTCATCAGGAGTACATAAGTCTCTAGCGTTACCTAACCAAACATCAGTACCATGAGATAAACCAGATATTTTAATTAATTCAGCAAAAGTTGTAGGTTTAGTTTCTTCAAGCATTCCTAGTAAGAAACTAGTACCAAATTCTGGAACTCCTAAAGTACCAGTTGGACAGTATTTTTTACCATTTTTAGTTAAAGCTCGTAAGTCAGTTTTCTTAAGACCTAAAACTTCTGGTCCTAAAAATATTTTCATGGTATCTCGATCACTTAAATCTATTTTGGTAACGTCAATACCAGATAAATCTTGTAATAAACGTAACATCGTTGGATCATCGTGTCCAAGTATATCTAGCTTTAATAAATCATCTTCAATAGCATGGTATTCAAAATGGGTAGTTCGCCATGGACTGGTTGGATCATCGGCAGGGTATTGAAAAGCCGTAAAATCAAAGACATCTTTATAACCCGGAACAACAACAATACCACCAGGATGTTGGCCAGTTGTTCTTTTAACTCCCGTACATCCGACAGATAATCTTTCAACTTCCGCAAAACGGGTAAAACATTTAACAATACCTTTTCTTTTTAAATCATCTAAACCCGGTATTTGTAAGCCATAAGTTTTAGCTTCTAGTCTTAATTCATTAAATAGTTTACTTTCAAAGTAACCTTGAACATAACCTATCGCTGTTTTATCAGCAACCGTCGAAACTGTACCAGCCCGATAAACATTATCGGTACCAAATAAGACTTTGGTATATTCATGCGCACTAGGTTGGTTATCTCCACTAAAGTTTAAATCAATATCTGGTACTTTATCGGCATTAAATCCTAGGAAAGTCGCAAATGGCATATCATTACCATCTTTACGCATTTTCTTACCACACTTAGGACAATTTTTATCTGGTAAATCAAAACCACTAGGATAATCTAAGACTAAGTCTTTACCATTTTCATCTTGGAAGATACCAATAGCACAATCAGGACAGTAATAGTGAGCCGGAAGTGGGTTACATTCGGTGATACCCATCATACTAGCAACGAATGAGGAACCAACGGACCCTCTACTTCCAACAAGGTAACCATCATCATTTGAATGTTTAATAAGTTTTTGGGCAATAAGATAGATAACGTCGAACCCACCACCTATTATTCCACCTAGAGAAGCTTTCGCTTTTTCTAAAGCATCTTTTTCATCCACATTTTCGTCTTTTATTAAACGTTTAGCTAAAATTCCTGCTACTCTATCATAACCTTCCATAATAATATCATGTAAACAAGAACTATAGTTTTTCTTATATTCTTCTTCACTCCAATTAGGATGAGCATTTTTAATATCTTCTTCTGCTAAACCTAAAATCTTATCACCATAGAACTCTTGGGCAATCCGTTCTTCAATCATTTGTGGTAGAGGGTTTCCATACATCGACCAAGCTTTCTCAAATACCATGTCTCTTACGGTTTCTTGAGAGTTTTCGATTATCGGCGAATATGGTTTAGGAGGATGATCAATTACTTCAATAATATCTAACATATCTAGTATTTTACGAGGATTTGTTATAACTATTTCATTAATTAATTCTTCATCTTTTAAGAATTTAAATCCTTCTTTCATTTCATCAGTTGTTCTAAAATATTGATTAGGAATATGGCCTTCTTCATAATCACTTTTCTTATTAAAATCAAAAATTAAATCATAATTATTAGTTTCACTATTTAAAGTAATAATACCTAATACTTGGAATTTTCTTAAAGAAGAAGATATAGCTTCTTTTAATATTTCATCTTTTAAATTTGTTTCTTCACTATTAGGTATAAATAGAGACATTAAAGTATCAAGATTAATAGGAATATGTTTAATCTTTTTTAGAGTATAAATATATTTTATAATTTGGTCATCTATTTTTGTATAACTATTACCTTTTTCTAAAACTAGATTTTTAACTTTAAGAATATTATCTTCATTATAATTATACGCAAGTCTTCCTGTTAAATATTTAGCTAAAGCATGACGGCCTTTACCAGGAACATTTTGATTAACAATAATTTCTCTAGAAATCAAGTCTTCTTTATTTAAGTTATGAACATCACCGGTAGCACAAATAAGTTTGCCACATTTCTTTGCACATTTAATAATTTTTTCTAGACAGTATTCTAGGTGACGACGATTATTAATATCATGATAAGTTACTAAATGAAGATAATTTTCGATAGGTTGAACTTCAATGTAATCATAAAACTCCATCGCTTTTATTAAGTCTTCGTCACTTCTAGTTTCCGCTAGATAAAATATTTCCCCATTAAGGCAAGAACTACCTACTAAGATACCTTCTCTATTTTCTTCGATATACTTTCTTGGAATTCTTGCACTACGATCTAAGAAGTTGGTATTAGCATAACTTACTAATTTAAACATATTTTTTAGTCCGATACTATTTTTAGCAATGATAGTAACATGTTTTTGAGAGTCATATAGATTAGCTAGATGTTCCGTAAAAGTTTTACCGGGAATATTATCATACATTTTTAGATTATCTTCTTTAGAAGGTGCATATTTAAAGCGATAACCTTTGATATTATAGTTAGTTAAAGCAGGAGCTAAGGACTCATCATCACTTGGAATGATATAATTTTTATAACTTATTAAATCGGTAATATTCTCTAATTTTTTAGGATCATTTTTAATAGCTATTTCTTCTAATAATCCTAAATTATTTAAGTCTTTTAAAGTACTAATGCCTTTAATTTGTTTTAACATTTTATTAAAGATATAACCAGTATTTTCAGAGTCGACATCGGCCCCATGGTGTTGACCAACATAAATTTTAAGGTCGAAACTACTCTCACCGAAAGGTCCCGTATAATTAATAGTAACAATATTTTCAGCAGGATGAAGGTCTACTTCACTAATAAGATTAGTTAAAGTGTATCCTTCTTTTAATTTAATATCTAAATTAGTTTTTTCGGTTTTACTAGCTTTCCTAACGTTGCTAAGATAGTACTCTTTGATAGTAGTATTTTTAGATATTTCATTTTCATAATCGAAGGATGAGGAATTACTTTCTACTACTTTTATTATTTCTTCCCCATCAACTTTAATACTATCAATAGCATTTACTAATTCATCACTTAATTTAATAGCATCTGCTACTTCACTATCTTCGCCGATTTCTTTTTCTTCACCGGTATCGACACCATAATATTTACCTAAAGC
>CANRME010000051.1 GCA_947631655.1 uncultured Bacilli bacterium
AAAAGAAAAGACTTGATGGCTTTATCAAGTCTTATAGGATTTTGTGTTATGATGATTTTAGACATCGCTTTAGGGTAAGATTATTATCTATTTCTTCTCTGGTAATTAAATATAATATTTTCTTCCCATATTCTTTTACCATTTGATTTTTATATTGTAGATAGCTATTTTCATCTACTCTACATATTTTCTCTTTTAATGAGTTATTTAATTTTCCATATTCTTCTTTAGTTAGTCCTAAATAAGTAGCATAATCTGGAATATGATACTTACTAAAATATTTTAATTTATATAGAGTATCTTCTAAAGTAGTTAATTTATCTTTAACATAATAATACCTAATTATTTGATCAAAAGTTATGGGTTCTAAAATAAGTTTAGAATAATTTATCCCTTCTCTTATCTTTATTTCTCGTAATTTATCACTAAAAATTTTTTGAGTACCCATCATTAAAGGTTTTATTTTTCTTAAACTTTTTATTTCAATTAATCTTACTGCTTCTCTAGTAAGATTATATAATGTAGATATTTGTTCTAATTTTAAACGATTTTTAGTAAAATAACGATTATAAATTACATAATATTCACTCGGACTTAAAATTTCTTTGATAACAACACCTAAGTCATAATCATATATATCATTAATAGTTTGGTCCATTATATCATTATTGTCCGAAATAAAATTTTCTAAAGCAGTATCTTCTTCTTCATATACAAGACTATTTAAACTTACGACTTTTTGTTTAAAAGATTTACGAATGTTTTCTAAAAGCCATTGAGATATATTTAATTTCGCGCAAATTTCTTCATCGGTTAATAAAACATCTTTCTTTTGTTCATATTCTGCTAATAAATAATTATATTTTCTTATCATTTCTTCTAAATGAGTAGGTTTACGTATAAGTTTTTCTTTTTCATCAATAGATCTAGCAATACTATTCTTAATCCAATGAGTAGCATAAGTAGAAAAAGCTCCTTCAGCTGGATTATAGGTTTCGACAGCTCTCATAAGGCCTAAATTGCCTTCTTGAATTACATCTAGTATTTGAAAATTTTTAATACGATTGGTATATTTCCAAGCAATACTTAATACTAAACGTAAATTAGAAGATATTAATATTTCTTTAGATTTTAAGTCTTTATATTGTAAATAGTGATTAGCTATTTCTTTTTGTTCTTCTTTTGTTAATACTTTATATTGTTTAATATCTTTAAGATAAGTTTGATAAGAATCCTCGCTAGAAAAAGAATCTAATTCTTCATCAGTTAATAATTCTATTTTTTCTTCCATATAATCACCCACTTATCGGAATTAATATTATATCAAAGAAAATTATTTTTTACTATGTTTTTTTACTAAATTAGAGTAAATGTTTTCTAAAGTGAATATAGGTTTATTAATAGGTAAAGCAAAAGCTCCCAATAGTTCTAAAATATAACCATTAAAATTTTGTTTAAACTTAATAACTCCATTATCTTTATTTTCTTTTTTAGTTATATCTTTAATACCATAGAAGTTATATCTTAGATAATTATGGTCGATGGCATAAGAAATTATATCCCATTGGATACGATATTGGCCAAAGAAATTTTTATATTCTTCATAAGAACCACTAAATAAGTAAATTATTTCATAACCATAAAGAATAAACATAGAAGATGCCAAGGGAATTAAAGAACCTTTTTCTTTTTCCAATTTTTCTAATTCTTGTAAATTTTTTTGAGCATTAGTTAAGTCAGTTTTATAATTTTCCCGTTTTTTATCATTTGCTTTAGCAGGTGATAAATTAGCTAGTTTTTCTTCTAATTCTTTTATTTCTTCAGTTAAATGAGGCCTATATTTTTGTGTATTTAAGTAGCATATAACGTATTTAACTTTATCTTTAAAAGATTCATACATATTTTCAAAATAGGTAAGATTTCGCCCTGGGAAATTTTTTCTGGTGGATGTTTCTGTGGTAATACGTTCAAAGTCTTTTAAATCGGCAAAGCTCAATTCTTTTAATTCTAAAGCGAATTTATTAATAGTCTTATTAATACTATTTCTGGCATTGCTTTTAAAAGATTTGAAAACTTCTTCTTTAGTTTTATTAGCTATATCAAGACAATAAATCCATTTTACTTGGTCATAATTTTCTAATTCTTTAAAGCCTAATTTGAAGATATGATTTTTTATTTTCGTATTATCAATTTCTTTAGTATCAAGACCATTACTATCATATTTTTTTAATGGTAAATATGGATTAATAATTAATTTGTAAGCGTGTTTAGTTTTTAAAAATATTTGTAATTCTTTCACAAAAAATTCTAACAATTCTCGATCTTCATAATCTAGAACTAGGCCTTGTAAAGCTTCATATAAACCAAAATTTCTAAAAGAAGAAGTTTTAACAAGTAAGGAAGCTCCCACTACTCTTTTATTTTTTTTAATTCCTACTAAATATACTTCCTTTTTTTCTTTTAAATATCTATCATACATATACTTAGTCTGAAAAAAACTACGTAAAGGATGATTATCAACAAACTTAGTAAATTCTTCTAGCGTTAATTCTGTAAATTTCATAACCCACCTACTTATTTACATAAATTTTTATCGGCTTCCTTAAATTGATAACGAGAATAAATCCGATTATTACGTTTAAAAATTAAAACAGCAGAATCATCTAAACTGATGTTTTCATCACGAGGGTCGACAATATAAGGGGCTTCGTCATTATCAGGAGTTAGTTTATTATTTCTAATAAGTTCAATTAAAGTAACTTTTAAAACATATTCATCAGCAATATATTTATTTAATTGAGTAGCATTAGCATTTTCTAAATCTTCTACAGTTATATTTGCTTCATTAATGCTCTTTAAATCATTAAACTTATCATCTCCATATAAATTAGCAGCATCTTCAATATTATCTATTTTAGTACAAAACATATCACTTTTCATTTTTTCAGCCACTGATAAAACACTAGGGACAGCAAATGTGATTAAAAGTCCCAAAATAACAATAACTGCAATTAATTCTACTAAAGTAAAACCATTATTCTTTTTCATATCTTCACCTATCTAATATTATATAATTAATACTCTAAAAAATAAAGAAATAAGATTATTCTTTACACTATTAGTATGATAATTTTTAAGAAATATATATTAAAAAAAGAGTATTTCTACTCTAAGCTAGCTTCAATTGTACTATATATTTCTTCTCTTCCTTTTTTAGTCATACTAGAAAAAGGAATAATGCTGTCAGTATCTTGTAATTTAAAGGTTTCTTTAAATAGTTTTTCTTGTTTAGCTAAGTCTTTATTAGATAATTTATCTAATTTAGTAGCAACAATAGTGACCGGAATATTATAGTATTTTAGAAAATCATACATAATAAGGTCATCTTCCATCGGTTTAATATGGTAATCAACAATTAAGAAAACTCTTTTTAAATCCTTTCTATTCGTAATATATTCTTCTATCATTACACCGAATTTCTTTTGTTTTTCTTTATTGACAGCAGCATAACCATAACCAGGAACATCTACTAAGTAAAAATTATTATTAACAATATAAAAATTTAGAGTTTGGGTTTTACCAGGTTTACTACTAGTATGGGCAAAGTTTTTTCTATTTATTAAGGCATTAATAAAGCTACTTTTCCCTACATTACTTCTACCAACTAATAAAAATTCAGGTAGATTATCTATCGGATACTGACTTTGTCTTACCGCTAAAGATGAAAGTTCAACACTATTAATTTTCATTTAATCACCTTTTCGCTCTATATTATATCTTATTATTAGTAATTTAGCAAATATTACCTTTTTAAATACTAAGCAGCAGATAATACTGAACGGAATGATTCTGATTCATGACCATAACCACTATCCCTACCAAAAGTGAAAATCCCTGTCTCAGATCTATTTCGAAAGTTATTACCACGAGTAAACCAAGGCACAACGTAACTATTGGACGCTAAAGGAAATGATGAACGATCTTGATTCCAACCACCATAATATTCTTGTCCAAATTTTTCCAATATTTCCCTTGTTGCATCTCCCAAGTGTCCTCTTTCGTGTGTTGTAGTGTTATCACTAAGTGTATATATATCATAATACTTGGATTCTGGTAAAGTATTGATTTTAGCAGGTTCTGTTACAAAACCACTACCTCTCAAACAGACATCCCCAATTTTATCACTCAAACAGACACCTCCAATTTTATCATTAGCAAGAACCCCCATAACATACTCAACGGCTCCGCCACTCATATCGTATACACCATACATATTTCCGGTGGTACTGGCATTTACGCCTTTTTTGTTCCATCTATTTTCTACTTCACATTGTGCAGTTGTACTATCGGTTCCACTAAAGTTTGTCCCATCATCTACTAAATTTCCAACACATCCTGTATATGTTCCATAATATCCTTCTAATATTCCCAAAGCACTATTATTAATCCATACCTCACAATTTTCCTTTGTCATTCCCTCTATATTACAAGTATTCTCATCTTTATATATTCCATATACACTTTGAGTTAGGTATGCTACGGCTCCCCACTCTATATTTTTCATAACCCGGGTATCTACTTCATCAGTTTTTAAATTATATTTATTTCCTTCTTCACTTAATGTTTGTTCGGCAATAAATGCCGTTGACATATTTTTCAATACCATACTTGTTTTGCCAGGTAGTATTGTTATTTCACCTATATTATCTGCATTTTTGCCAGTTTCATCTTGTGCATCACTTGGTTCAAATTTTCCAACCCAAAATCCTTTTAACTTAGTATCTCCAAATGTAAATGCTGGATGGGTATACCAATTCCCATTCTCCGCATTCTTACATTCTTCTTTTATTTCACCATTATACATATTTATATATTTACAGCTTACATTTCCGGTTGTTTCCGTTCCTTTTTCAAATTCGATTTCGATTATTTGTTTTGGTGCACTTTCTCCTGCTACTGCATTAAATAGTTTATATCGGTATCTTGGTATCCATACATACATTTGAAGAATGTCTTCTTCTTGAACTTGAGTATCTACTTTTAATTTATCTCCTTCATAAAATTTGTTTCTTGTTGCTTCATCTGCATAATTTATTAAGACTGCATTTCCCCATTCATTATTTTCATAATTGTACCAATCATCTTTATCTGGATCTGCTATATAAATATTTCCTTCTTTAAAATATACTGGGATCATCCCTTGATATAATTCTGGTGCATTTGCTTCTTGAACATATAATTCTGCTTCTTCTTCTGCATCTACATTTACTTTCCCATTAAATGTTGCTTCTTTATTATCATTTTGATTCATATTTAATTCTTGAAAATCTATTGTTAATTTATAATATTGAATTTGTTTTTGCTCTGGTCTTGGTATTCCTACTGCTAAATACATCTCTCCATTTTTGGTACTATCTGTATTTATATATCCTTCTTCTTTTATTCCATCTTCTTTTATTGTATTACAAGTAATATCACTACATTCTTCTAATATATATTTTAAATCTCTTTTTACAAAGGTATTTTTTGTAACTACTAATTTTATATTGTAATTATAATTATCATCTAAAGTTCCTGTATTTTCTACTGAAAATGTTTTATACTTTTTATCACCTGGTTTTGCTTTTTCTAAAGTTATACCATTATTATCTACAAAAGTTAATTCCATAGTACCAGAAGTTACTTTCATTAATTCGGCATCTTCATTACCAACTATTTTAGCTGTAAAATAAGCAAAAGAAAAACCAATACTAATAGCTACACCAATTAATATAATGGAAACAATTATTACATTTCTAACTAAATGATCTTTCATATACACATCCTACCTTATGTGTATATCTTATCATTTTACACCCCCCCCCCGTCAAGGCGAAATCAAAGAAAAAACAAGCTTAAACTAGTAAATTATTTATTTAAAATTATTTCAACTAGTATTTTTACCACTTCTTTAATTAACTTTAACTTATCTTTAAATAGTGAAATGGTTTTCAAGTATTTTTTTTCTAAAGTATCAATACATTTCTAATTAAATGATCTTTCATACATAAATACCTACCTTTTAAAAAATATTATAGTAATAATAAAATAAAAAGTACCATATTGGTACTATAATAATTTGCGAGTTAGTTTTAATATATCTTCTTCAATATTTTCGATACTTCTTAATTGCTCGTTATCATTACATTTAACTTCACTAAAATTTAGATAGTCTGCTACAAATAAGCTACTTTCATAAACTTTTTGTAAAAATTCTACTTTCATGAATATCGTTTGTTATACCATCATTACTAGTTCTTTTTTCCCTAAGTTTTCGAGCTAATGAAAATGGCATATTTAGAAATATTGTTAAATCTGGTTTAGGTAAACCAAGTTTGTTATATTCAAAATCACATACGTAATCAATAAAAGCTTTTTTAGTTTCTGGCTCAGTAATAAAAGAAGATTGATACATTAAACTAGAAGTAGTATAGCGGTCAAATAATAAAATTTTACCTTGATCATATTCTTTTTTTAAAGTTTCATACCAAGCACAAGCACGATCAATAGCATATAAAGAATTAATGAAGTATGGTGATAAACTAGCAGGACTTCCAAATAAACCTTGTAAATAGTTAGTTACCGGAATACCATGATATTTTTCATAAGCAGGGAAATGATAATAAATAACTTCATTTCCTTCCTCTTTTAAATTTTTTTCTAAAAGATGAGTTTGGGTAGACTTCCCGACACCATCACATGAACCTTCAATAACAATTACTTTTCCTTGCATAGAGTTTTCCTCCTTGTATATTGGTTAATTGTATAAAAAGTACCCTTTTCCTCCCCTTCTAATAAAGTTTTTTTGTCAAATTCATCTTTATTAAAGGTAGGAAAATAAACATCAGCTTGGTGATTTGCTTTAATCTCCGTTAAATAGATTTTCATAGCTTCTAAAATAAACATTTTATAAATAGAAGCTCCACCAATTATAAATACTTCTTCATCTAATTTATCTAAGTAAGCATCAATTTCTTCTTTACTATGGAAGGTTTTTACTTCAGGATTTCTTATATCTTGATGACTTATTACTAAGTGAGTACGATTAGGAAGTAAGTGAGGTAAAGATTCAAAAGTTTTTCTTCCCATTATAATTGGATGTCCACTGGTAGTACTTCTAAAAAATTTCATATCTTCTTTTAAATGCCAAATCAAATCATTTTGATATCCTAATTCATTATTTGCTCCTATGGCAGCGATTAAATTAATGCTTTTCATTAGATACCTATTTCAAATTTTAATTGAGGATTTTTTTCTTTAATTAAAGCTCTAGGATAATCTTCAATTACAACATCATTAGGTTCAAAATCAAAGAAATTATCTTTATTAGGGTTTAAAATGATTTTAGGATTACAATCAATTGGGGTTCTTGCTAACATTTCTTTAACTTGCGGAATATGACGGTCATATATTTGAATATTGTTATAGAACCAAGTAAATCTGCCAGGAGTTAGATGTAAGTGTCTTGCTAGCATTATTTGAAATACTAAGTATTGAACTTGGTTGATACAACCGGCCGTGGCAAAATCACTAGAACGTTGTATTAAACACATATCTAAATAATCTTTGTCCTTTCCATGGCGAACATTCCACATAGTTAGGAATGCACAAGGTTTAAGGCCAGGATTATCATTTAATTCATCTTCTTGCCATAAAGAAATAATATGTCTCCTACCATCCGGATCTTTTTTAATACCATCTATTAAATTCTTAACGGAATTATATCTTTTTACGGTATGACCATAACACGTACCAATGGTGCGGTCCCCGACGTCCCATTCATCCCACCATGTTACATTGTATTTATCTCTTAACATATTTAAATCATTTGATCCTTGTTGATAAATCCAAAGTAATTCACTAATACTACTTTTAACCGCAATAGGTCGTAAGGTAATTAAAGGACTTTCACCTTTTTCTAAATCATAAGTACACAAACCATGATTCACACTTAAAGTATGAGCTGGAGTGCCATCGGCATAATGAGGCCTTGGGTTTTTATCTAAACATCCCTCTTCTAATATTCTTTTAAATATTTCTTTAGTATACATATCACCTTTAGTCATATAAAAAATCTCCTTCCTTATTCCCTTTTATTCTTTCGAAAAGAAAATAAACAAGAAGATTAATTCTCATACTTTTCTTAACTATTTATATTATAACAAATAGTTTTATTTTTTTAAAGATAAATTAGATTCTTTTTCATAATTAGCAGGTCTTAATTTATGCGCTAAACGGCAGAAATTAATATCGGTCCATACTTCAGCAACACATTTGTGATTTTTAATTAGTTTTAAAAGTTCTTCATAGGTATAATCATAAAGTCTTTCCATTTCTAATAAATTATTGTAGTCATTAATAATCCGCCATTCCCAGAAATTTAAACTTTCAGTGTAATCTTCATCGTCATGCCAGAAATCGTTTATAAGGACTTGTTTTTCCGTTTTCGTCCAGTTAGCACTTTTTAAAATCCAATAACGAATATCAAAAGCATCAAAACCATGAGGACATAGAAGACAAGGATTTTCTTTATTTAGAGCTTCAGAAACGGCGAAAGACTTTTGTTCTTCGCTTAATTTTAAATTAGGATTATACAAACTCATTAATAAAAATGAGTAACCACCATTAGATGAACCTTCTAACACCGTTTTAGCAACAGTAGGATATTTATAAATGTTAGTAATTAAAGTTTCATAACAATTTTTATCAACAGTTTCATAATCTAGTAAAATTTGTTCGGCGATAGCTTCTCCTTTTACTTTTTCTTCATTCCATTTATTTTTAACTACTGTAACTGCGTCTTTTAAAGCTTCTTTATCCATTCTTATTCTTTCCCAAATTTCTTTAGCGTCTCCTTGGGGAGGATTACAATATAAAGCTGCATATAACTCATTATCTAATTTAAGAACCCTATCCATAATAAGACCTCCTCGTATAATAGTTTTTGTAAGAGATATTTATGTCTCTTACAAATTATACTTTTCTAGTTATTGTTTAAAAGT
>CANRME010000052.1 GCA_947631655.1 uncultured Bacilli bacterium
AAAGAATTAAATAAAATTCAAAAAGGAAATAAAAATAAAATAATATTAGGTGTAATATCTTTATTATTAATTGTTGCCATAGGAAGTAGTTATGCATTATATCAAATAAAATATAATAAACAAATTATTTATACTACTGTAGAACCTTTCTATAGTAAAGATATGCAATTAGCTGTTTATGTAGATAATAAAAAACAAGAAGATTTTCCCTCTAAAGAAGAAGGATATTTATATGAAGGAATAGAATGTGAAAATGAAGAAATAAGTGCTAATTTTAATAGTAAAACATGGGAACTAGAATTAAAACTAGATAAACCTAATAGATGTAATGTTAAATTTACCAGTAATCCGTTTAAAGCAGCGATATGCAAAGATACACCAATGGCAGAATGCTTATTAAAAGAAGAGGAATTACAATATAGCAAAGAATTAGCATATGATGACCCAGATAATAATGCAAGATACATTGGAGCAAAACCCGCCAATTATATATGGTTTAACTGTGATGATTATGAAAACTTAACTCAAGAAACCGCTAAAGAAACATGTGAAAAATGGATGATTATAGGGTCTTTTAAAAATATAGAAAAAGTAGTATCGGTTTCTGAAGATGGAATAGCAACTACGGAAAAGCAAAATTTAGTAAAGATAGTAAGAAATACTATGATAGGAATTATTCCGTGGAATAATAAACCCCAAAATGATTGGACAAATGCTAGCTTGCAAGTGAATTTAAACAATGAATATTTAACCGAAAATGATGATGGAAGTTGGATTACGAGTGAAGGGAATAAAAATGCAGGTAGTACACCACCATCTAAAAATTCATCTTACAAGGCAATTACATTTAATACTTTAAATATGGTTGAAAATATAGTATGGAATCTTGGAGCGTATAGTTTTACTGAAACAACAACAGTTGATGAATTATATAATCAGGATAGAGGTACTGTTGGTGGAGCTAGTTCTCCTAATTCTACAACGTGGAGAGGAAAGGTTGCTCTTGTCTATGGTAGTGATACTTTGTACGCATCAGGTGGGGAAATTAGAAATATGTGTTTAAGAGAACGAAATATTAGGACTACATCACCAGAATGCAGAGATGTCAATTGGATTAATTTAATTAAAGTACTATATTGGTGGTTGTTAAATCCTAACCCTTCAGTTGCTAACAATGTTATGACTTTTTCTGGTGATGCAACGATCTGGACTGAGGGTCCACGTATTGCTACTGCTGTACATCCTTCGCTTTACTTAGCATCTAATGTTTATGTTGCTTCTGGTTTAGGTACATCTGAAGAACCATATATAATAAAACAAATCTCACAATAAAAAATGTAGACATGTTCGTCTACATTTTTAAATATAAATTATTTAATTCTTCGATATAAACCAATAGCTTTTCCTAAAATAGTACAATTACTTAAAATAATTGGAGCCATTAAATCATTTTCGGGTTGTAGTCTAATATAACCATCTTCTTTATAAAATCTTTTTAAAGTTACTTCATTTTCATCAGTCATGGCTACCACAATTTCTCCATTTTTAGCCATACTTTGTTTTTGAACAATTACAATGTCTCCATCAAAAATTCCTGCATTAATCATACTTTCGCCACTTACTTTTAAAGTAAATATTTCTTCTTTATTTGGTACTAAAGATACGGGTAAATCAAAGTATTCTCCAGGATTTTCAATAGCTTCAATAGGACTTCCAGCAGTAATTTTTCCAAGTAGGGGAACTTTTACCACATCTTCTTTAACATTAGCATATTCATTTGGCCCGATAACTTCAATAGTTCTAAACTTGGAACTAGTCTTTCTAATAAGGCCCATTTCCGCTAAATGTTTTAAATGGACGTGTACTGTAGCAGGACTATTTAAACCGACCGCTGCTCCTATTTCTCTGGTACTAGGTGGAAAGCCATGTTCAACAATATACTTTTTAACAAAAGTGTAAATTTCTTCTTGACGTTTAGTTAATTCTTTTTTCATTTATTACCTCCATTTACATCTTAACAAAAAAAATGTAAAATGTCAAACAATTGTTTTAAATAATCCTTGACACAAATAAATGTTCGTTTTAAAATGGTATTAAGAGGTGAGAAAAATGAAAAAAGTTTTAAAAAGTAATATGAAAGGAGTAATTTTTTATAGTTTTATAATTTTAGCAATAATTTGTGTTAATTTAAGATATGAATATTTAAATAGTAATTATTCTGAAAAGAATGTTACCATAATTGCCCAAAATTAATTTTTATTATTTACCAATCTGTGATATAATTTAAGTGGTGAAATCTATGAATATTTATGGACTTACTAAAAAAGGTTTGGAAGAATATTTTCTTAGTATAGGAGAAAAGAAATATAAAGCTACCCAAGTATATGAATGGTTATATCAAAAACGAGTTAAAACATTTACTGATATGACTAATTTAAAAAAAGAATTGATAACTAAATTAAATGAAAATTTTACGATGGAACCATTACAAATTATAGAAGTCCAAAAGGGGGAGTTAGTTCGTAAATATTTATTTCGTTTAGAGGATAGTGAACTGATTGAAGCTGTTTTAATGGAACATGATTATGGTCTTAGTTTGTGTATCAGTAGCGAAGTAGGATGCAATATGGGGTGTCGTTTCTGTGAAAGCGGAAGAAGAAAAAAAGTTCGTAATCTATCTGCTGCGGAAATGGTGTTACAAATTTTAGCGATTGAAGAGACTATTAAAAAGCGCATTAGTAGTATTGTTATAATGGGAATTGGAGAACCATTAGATAATTATGATAATGTGATGAACTTTATAAGAATAATTAATGACCCAAAAGGGATAGCTATCGGTGCTCGCCATATTACTTTATCGACTTGTGGCTTAATTCCTAAAATAAATGAATTAGCTAAAGAAAATATTCAAATAAATTTAGCTATTTCTTTGCATGCTCCAAATGATGAAATTAGAAATAAGATAATGCCTGTAAATAAAGTGTATAATATTAGTAGTTTAATAGCCTGTTTAAAGGATTATATAGCAAAAACCAATAGACGAATCACTATTGAATATGTTATGCTAGAATATATAAATGATAGTGTGGATTGTGCTAAAGAGTTAGCGCATCTTCTAAAAGGTATGAACGTCTATGTTAATTTGATACCATATAATGAAACAGAAAACATAGAATTTAATAAAAGTAGTAAAAAAAGTATCGATAAGTTTTTTGATACTTTAAAGCAAAATAATATCAATGTCACCATTAGAAAAGAATTTGGTGGGGCGATTGATGCTGCTTGTGGACAACTTAGAAGCAAAAGAGGTGTATGATGAAAACATTTTATTTAACTGATTCTGGTAAAGTACGAAGCCATAATGAGGATTCAGTTACGATTCTTAAAAACGAGAGTAATGAATATTTATTAGTAGTAGCTGATGGTATGGGAGGACATAAAGCCGGAGAGGTCGCTTCCTCAATGGTGGTAACTCATTTGGGAAAAAGATTTACTTCTTTAGCGAGTATTGGGAGTAAAGTAGATGCGATAAATTGGATTAAAGATAATATTAAAGAAATAAATAAAGAAATATTAGATTATGCTTTAAAGTATCCGGAAGCTACGGGCCTTGGAACGACTGTTGTTTTAGCAATACTTACGAAAGATTATCTGATATTTGGTAACATTGGAGATTCTTCGGGCTTTGTTTATAAGGATAAAGTCTTACATAAAGTTACCAATGACCATACTTTAGTCAATATTCTAGTCGCCAATGGGGAACTTACCCAAGAAGAAGCTAAATATCATCCGAAAAAAAATGTTTTATTAAAAGCTTTAGGTTCGAATGAAAAAGTTGATATTGATATTTTCTGTGTTGATTCGCCGGTAGATGGCATATTCTTATGTAGTGATGGTTTAACTAATATGTTAACTAAAGAACAAATAGAAAAAGTCTTAGCTGACGATGAGTTAGAAATAGAAGAACAAGTTATTAAGTTAATTCGTAAGAGTAATGCTCGTGGGGGAACTGATAATATATCAATTGCATATTTGTTAATTAGTGATGAGTTAAAACAAGATAAAAAAGAGGTGTAGATTATGGTAATGAAAGGACAAAAAATTAATGATCGTTATCAAATAATTAAATTAATTGGTGAAGGTGGGATGGCGAATGTCTATCTTGCTTATGATACTATTTTAGACCGTAATGTTGCAGTTAAAGTCTTAAGAGGTGATTTGGCAAGTGATGAAAAATTCGTAAGACGATTCCAAAGAGAAGCACTATCAGCTAGTTCTTTATCTCATCCTAATATTGTTGAAGTTTACGATGTTGGAGAAGATAATGGTGAATATTATATCGTTATGGAATATATTGAAGGGAAACAATTAAAAGAACTTCTAAAAAAACGTGGGAAACTTACCATTAGCGAAGTAATTGATATAATGCTACAAATTACCGATGGTTTAAGTGTAGCCCATGATTCTTATATTATTCACCGTGATATTAAACCGCAAAATATTATGATTTTAGAAAATGGGTTAGTTAAAATAACTGATTTTGGTATTGCTATGGCTTTAAATAGTACCCAACTTACGCAAACTAATTCAGTTATGGGAAGCGTTCACTATATTCCACCAGAGCAAGCTTCGGGTAAAGGTAGTACCTTAAAAAGTGATATTTATTCCATGGGTATTTTGATGTATGAATTATTAACGGGAAGTGTACCTTATAAAGGTGATAATGCTGTAGAAATTGCTCTAAAACAAATTAAAGAACCAATTCCAAGTATTAAAGAAATATTACCAAATTTACCGCAAAGTGTAGAAAATATTATTATTAAAGCCACGGCTAAAAATGTTAAAAATCGTTATAATGATGCACGGGAGATGCATGAAGATTTAAAAACTTGTTTAGATGAATCCAGAGCTAATGAGGAAAAAATTGTTCTACCATACCCAGAATTTGAAGATAAAGATAAAACTAAAATTATTAAGAAAAAAGATATAGAAGAGAAAAAAGAAAAAGATGAAAAAGCGATAGCTCATAAAGTAACCGACGAAGAATTAAAAAGTCAAAATAAGATTTTAATTACGTTAGCAGGTATATTTACAGGGTTAGTTGTGGCTATTACGGCGATTATTGTTTTATTACCATTACTTACGACTCAAAAAGAAATTAGAGTTCCGGATGTAGCTAATATGGAATTAGGTAAAGCGATTGATGTTTTACAAGATGCCGGATTTAAAATTGCTGATGCTGAAGAACAAGTAACTAGTGCTGAAGTTGAAAAAGGGCACATTGTTAGAACTTCTCCGGCTGTAGGAACTAAAAGAACTAAAGGAACGACAGTAACCTTATATGTATCTATGGGGGATACTGAATATACCCTAGAAGACTTTGTCGGTCAAAACTACTTAGTTGTTAAAGGAATTATTGAAGGACATGGTATTGATACTTTAATTGAAAAAGAAGATGTCGGAGAAGATAGCAAATTTGGAGATAACGATGTTATAAGAACGGAACCAGAAGCGGGTACGAAGTTATCTTCTAAAGATCAAGTTACTATTTATATTCCTAATGTGGTAAGTAAATATCCAGACTTTACAGATGGAAGTTTTACAGTAGAAGAAGTAAGAGAATTCTGTGAAAATTATGGAGTTAATTTAAAAGTTGAGGAAAAAGAAACTGATGAATATGGTGATGGTACAATATTCTACCAAAGTCGTCCAGAAGGTTATACTATTGTTTCAGGAACTACTTTAACAATAAGAGTAGCAAAAGCACCAGATTTCACGGATGAAGAATGTAAGGAAGCTGGCACATGCTAACTAATGGCAAGATTATTAAAATTGTAAGTAACCAATATACGGTAGCAACAGAAAAAGAAACTTTAGTTGCAACGGCGAGGGGTAAGTATCGTTTTATGGGACTTACTCCTTTTGTGGGTGATAATGTTATTGTTGATACTTCTAAAAAACAAATAGAGGAAATACTTCCTAGAACTAATTATACTAATCGACCAGTGGTGGCTAATATTGATGTTTGTTTAATTGTTAGTAGTTTAAAAATACCTAGCTTTTCTTCTTATTTATTAGATAAAATGCTTTTACAAGTATTAAGTCATAATATTAAACCGGTAATATGTTTTACAAAATTAGATTTACTTAATAAAGATGAGAAAAAAGAAATAAGGAAAATTAAAAAATATTATGAAAGTATAGGGTTTAAAGTATTTTATAATAAACAAAAACTTAAATTAAAACATTATTTAAAAGGTAAAACCGTAAGTTTATGTGGACAAAGTGGAGTAGGGAAAAGTACTCTTTTGAATAGGTTAGATAGTAGTTTAGAATTAAAGACTAATGAAGTATCTAAGGCAATGAATAGAGGAGTTCATACAACCCGTTATTGCGAAATTATTCCAATTAAAAATATTTATTTTATTGATACACCGGGTTTTAGTGCTTTAGATTTAGATATAAAAAAAGAAGAAGTAAAAAACTTCTATCCAGAATTCAAAGTTAACTGTAAATTTCTTGATTGCATTCATGATAAAGAAAATGATTGTGAAGTAAAAAATAAGGTAAATAGTGGGGAAATACTAAAATCGCGTTATGAAAATTATCTAACGATTTTAAAGGAGTTGAAGTAAATGAAAACATCTATTTCTTTTTTAAAAAGTAGAACAAGTTATGAAGATACAATAGCTAAAATTAATAAAACCAGTTGTGATTTTTTACATGTAGATATAATGGATGGAAATTTTGTGCCTCCTAAAAATTTTTTACCAGAAGAATTACCTTTAGTTTTGAAGAATAATACTAAACCTTTAGATGTGCATTTAATGGTAAGTAATCCTTTACCTTATATTGAGGTTTTAAAAAATTTTAATCCTAAATATATTACAATTCATTTAGAAATAGAAAATTTTTTAGAATGTTTAGAAAAAATTAAAGAATTTACAAGTGTTGGTATTAGTATTAAACCTGATACAGATATAGCTCAGTTAAACCCATATTTACCTATGATTGATTTAGTTATGGTAATGGGAGTAACCCCTGGTTGGGGCGGACAAGAAATGCTTCCTAATACGATAGATAGATTAAAGAAAATTGCTAATTTAAGAAAAGGTAATCATTTTTTAATAAGTATTGATGGGGGAGTTAATGATAAGACAATAGAAGAAATAAAAAAAACCAATACCGATATTGTGGTAAGCGGAGCTTTTGTAACGATGAATGATGATTTTGAAAAACAAGTAAATAAATTAAAATAAGTCCTTTTTTAGGACTTATATTTTTTAAGCTTGTTTTTTCATTGCTCTTGCTTCTCTAGCGGTAGTAACATATTTTTTACCATCGATAGTAACATTAACTTTATTTAATTTTCTTTTGGTTTTAGTAGCATTAAGAGCATGACTTCTTAAGTTTCCAGTTAAAGGTTTTCTGCTAGTTATTTTGGTTGCCATAGTATCCCTCCTTAAATAATTACTTTTTTCGTTTCGTACTAATTAATATTACTATAAAATGTGGTTAAAGTCAATTAATTATTCACTAAAACACGCGAAAGAGATTTATTTTCTTTTCTTTTAATTTCATCATATTTAACTAAGAAATCTAATATTCCATCCACATTCCAATAACCGCCATCATTTATATTATATTTAGGAAGTAAAGAAGATAATAATTCGTAATAACTTCCTAAAGTATTTCTAATTAAATTTAAAATTAAGTTGTTAATCATATCTTTGGTTTTAAATATTTTATCTTGATAATTACCAATAATATTATTTTGAACACAATATTCTAAATAAGCTAGGTCAGTTTCTAAATCTAGAATGCGTTTCTTTACTTGTTCATCAGTTAATACCTTAGTATATAAAGGACTTCTTTCATCAAAAAGACCTAATAATTCTTTAGTATCTCTAATCTTATTTTCAATAGATATATCTTTATTTAAACCAGCTCCATAAGTTGTCGCAAATGTTATATACCAATTAATATCAATATCACTGAAATTTAGATTTTTAAGAATTTTTCTAAATTCCTTAACTAGTTCATTATAATAAGCTACTGATAATTTAATTTTTTTAACTTCTTCTAACATATTTTCATCTCCGTTAATGTAGTTTATTCTAACAAATAATTTAAAACATTGTCAATCTTTAATAAATATTAATATTATGTTATAATTAAAATACAAGGAGTTATAGATGAAAAAACCAATTAAAGAAATACTACATAAAATTAATAGTGCGGGATTTGAGAGTTATATAGTAGGTGGTTATGTAAGAGATGCTGTTTTAGGTGTGGAGTCTTTTGATATTGATATATCTACTAATGCTTTACCAAAAGACTTGGTAAATATCTTTGAGGGATATGATATAACTTCGACAGATTATGGAAATATAAAATTAATAAATAATAAATATAGTATTGATATTACGACTTATCGTAAAGAGTTAGATATAGTTAATCGACGTCCTACGAAGGTCGAGTATATTACTAGTTTAGAAGAAGATTTACAAAGAAGAGATTTTACCATGAATGCTCTATGTATGGATGAAGATGGTAATATTATTGATTTATTAGGGGGTATAAAAGATATTAGAGAAAGAAAGATAAAATGTATTAGGGAAGCAAGTAAAGAACTAAAAGAAGACCCTTTAAGAATTTTAAGAGCTATTCGTTTTGCTATAACTTTAGATTTTTCTTTAGATACTAATTTATATAATGCTATTAATAAGAATAAAAAACTTATTAAAACTTTATCTTATACGCGAAGGAAACAAGAACTTGATAAAATATTAACTAGTAATAATGCGAAAAGTGGAATTTATTTATTGGGAAAGTTAGATATTTTAGATTTGTTAGAAATTGAAATTAATGATGATATTGTTTATACCAATGATTTGTGTGGTATGTATAGTCAGATAAAAATAAGTGAGAATTACCCTTTTACCAAAGAAGAACAAAATGCTATTAAAAATATTCAAAAAATATTAAAATATGGTAAAATAGATAATTATATAATTTATACCTATGGTTT
>CANRME010000053.1 GCA_947631655.1 uncultured Bacilli bacterium
AAAATTTTAAAAAAGTTTAAGAAGATATTACTTAATTTAAAAAAGACTAGAAAAGTGGTTAGGCTGCCGACTAAACTACCTAAAATAATTCTTTTTAAGGAAGTAGTTCGCTTTAGCGTATAACTTACGATTAACAAAATTAAAAAATCTAAAAAAAAATTAAGAAACCATAATAAATCCAGATAGATTACCATAACATTTCACCTATCTTGATTATATTATAGTTAACTTAAATTATATGTCGAAAAAAGGTTAACTTTTTCTTAAGCTAACCTTATTTAATTTCAATATATTTTTGTTTATCTAGTTCTTGTTTTTTAGGAATTGATAACTTTAATGTACCATTATTAAATTTAGCATCGATTTTTGATTCATCAATGTCACCTAGATAGAAAGAACGACTTACTTTATGGTAACTTCTTTCTCTTCTTAAATATTTCTTATCTTTGTGATCTTCTTCTTTGCTTTCTTTTTTAGCACTAATATTGATATATCCGTTATCAACAGATACTTTTATGTCTTCCTTATCAAATCCTGGAACATCTACTTCAACATGATAAGTATTATCTTTTTCATAAATATCACATTTCATACTATTCTCCTTACTAGGCATAAAGTCATCAAAAATATCATCTAGATAAAAATCTCTTGGTATTAAATTCATAATATCATTTCCTTTCATAATTGTAATATACTCCAATAATTAGCACTTGTCAATATAGAGTGCTAATTATTTTAAAATTTCTTTCTCTATTAGTGTATACTTATGTAAAGATTTTATACTATATTTAAATTTTAAAGTATCTTTAATCTACTACTTCTAAATATCTATCAAGCATTTCATTTTCTGCATCTGTTACTAATTTAACAAAATCAGTATAATCTCCTGTTTTGTGTGCCTTATCAAGTGCTTCATAGTATTTTAATCTATTATCTTTTTTAATAATAACTGGAACATATCCACTTCTCATTAACTCCATATTCATTATTAATCTAGATGTTCTCCCATTACCATCAATAAATGGATGAATCTTAACTAATTCTCCATGTAAAAATGCTGCTCTTACTATTGGATGATATTTATCCCATTCATTATAATTCATTATTAGTTTTTCCATTAGTTCTGGAACTTTTATATATTGTGGTGGTTTATGTTGTGCTCCACTAATAATAACATCATGATTTCTATATCTTCCAGCATCCTCATCATCAATGCCTTTTAAAACTAATTGGTGTAATCCTTTAATATTCCATTCAGATATTTTGCTTTTAGTATCAATTAATTCTTCTAGATACTCAATAGCCTTTTCATGGTTTATGGCTTCTAAGTGTTCTCTTACCAATTTCCCGCCGATAGTAATACCTTCTAATACCACTTTTGTTTCTTTTAAAGTCAATGTATTACCTTCAATACCATTACTATTATATGTCCATTCTAGATTAATTGCATTTCGTAATGATGCTATTGCTTCTTTAGATAAAGTTCTTTTACTATTTAACTTAGCAAGTTTTTCGTCAATTTCTTTAAAATAATCTTCTGGTAGATCTACTTTAAATTTAATTTCTTCTCTAACTCTTTTATCAATGGGCTTACCAGCATCATCAGGGATATTCCAGGCTGTACCTATTTTGAAAGCCCCCATAATTCTTCCGTCTTGTATAAGCTTTCTTATTCTTCTTTCACTAATATTCCATTTTTTACTTGCTTCTTTAATTTGCATAGTTAGTCACCTCTCTATGTATATAGATTATACCATTTGCGGAATAATATGTCAATATATTTTATGCCGTCTACGGAATAATACGTTTTTCATATTATTCATTAATATTAAAAATTCATTGAATTCTTGCTAATATTAAGCACTTTTTTCAATGAATTTGTTTCTAAATATATTAGTATTCCTAAATTTATTTTAAATGCAAGTATTTTAAAATGGCATTTTCATATTTCCATTAGATAATTGTTTCATCATTTTTTTCATTTCTTCGAATTGTTTTAATAAACGATTAATTTCTTCAACACTTCTTGCACAACCTTTACTGATACGAATTTTACGACTGGCTTTTAAAATCTCTGGGTGACGACGTTCTTCCATCGTCATAGATAATACTATAGCTTCAATATGTTTTAAATCTTTAGGATTAATCGTAACATTATTAAGACCCATATTCCGCGCTTGGGGAAGCATTTTTAAAATCTTTTCTAGAGGTCCTAATTTTTGGATTTGTTTTAAATTAGTTAGGAAGTCATTTAAGTCATAATCTCCTTTTTTCATTTTTTTAGCGACATCTAAGGCTTCTTCTTCATCAATTACGTCTTCTACTTTTTCGGCGATAGATAAAATATCACCCATATCTAAGATACGAGAAGCCATACGTTCTGGATGGAAAGGACTTAAACCATCTAATTTCTCACTATCACCCACAAACTTAATTGGCACATTAGTTAAGTGTCTTACAGATAAGGCTACCCCACCTTTAGTATCACCATCTAATTTCGTTAAAATTACCCCAGTTAAATGTAAATTATCATTAAATCCATTAATAACATTAATTGCGTCTTGTCCCATCATGGCATCGATAACTAAGATTGTTTCATCGGGGTGTGCTAGTTCTTCAATGCCTTTTAATTCGTTCATTAAGTCTTCATCGATATGTAATCGGCCGGCGGTATCAATAATAATATAATCATTATGATTTTCTTTAGCATAACTTAAAGCTTCAGAAACAATATCGTTAACACTAGTTTTACCATGTTCATAAACAGGAATGTCTAAACTCTTACCAATCGTTTTTAATTGGTCGATTGCTGCAGGACGATATATATCACAAGCAACTAACAATGGTTTTTTAGCATGTTTCTTACGTAAGTAATTAGCAAGTTTTCCAGCAGTTGTAGTTTTACCGCTACCTTGTAAACCTACTAACATTAAGATAGTGGGAGTTTTATTAGTTTCTAGTGGTACTTCTTCTTTACCAAGTAACTCTACTAATTCGTCTTTAACGAGTTTTATAAATAATTCATCCGGTTTTAAGGAAGCAGAAACATCCATACCTAAAGCTTTTTCTTTAACACTAGCAATAAATTCTTTTACAACTTGATAGTTAACATCCGCTTCTAATAAAGCCATTCTAATTTCGCGCATGGCATCATTAATATTTTCTTCGGTAATTCTTCCTAAACCACGAATATTTTTAATAGCTTTAGAAAGGCGGTCGCCCATATATTCAAACATTATAATCACCTATTCCATTTCTTTTATGACTTGTTTTATTTCTTCATGAATAGCAAAAATATCTTTTAATTTATCTTTTTCCGTACATTCTATTACATTATAATTATGTAAGGATGCTAGTTCTAAATAAGTAGCTTCCGTATTTTTTAAATGGAGGAAAGAATTTTCGTATTCATCAGAGGTATTTCTACCTCTTTTTAATTCTAGCACTTTTTGATATGGCATATGAAGTAAAATTGTCAAATCGGGCTTGGGTAGTTCTAGTAATTCGTATTCTAATTTTTCTAACCATTTATAAAATGCTAAACGTTCTTCTTTATTTTCAATTCTACTTCCTTGGTGGGCCATATTACTTTCGACATAACGATCCATAATAACGATATAACCATCTTCTAAATATTTTTTAATTTTACTTAAATTATAACGACGGTCCGCTGCATAATATAAAGAAGCAACTTTCGGATCAACATTTAATGCCCCTTCCGTAAAATAACTTTCACAAAGGGATTCACGGCCCAAATAAGGTCCACCAACTATTTTACCAGCTGGGGTATCATAAGTAGGAAAAGACATAACTTCCGCTTTAACCCCATCTTTTTTCAAAGCTTGTAAAAGTAATCTCGTTTGGGTTTCTTTTCCGGAACAATCGGTACCCTCAATAACAATTATTTTACCTTTCATTGGTCCTCCTATAAATCAATAATCTTCGTAATTCTTTCTTTTATATTATCTAAATTATTATCTTTAATTATACTTTTTAAGGCATTTTTTAACTCTAGTTTATGTAGTTTGGATTCGAAGTTTAGTAATTTTTTTTCCGTTACTTTTAAGGTTTTACTAACTGCACTTTTAGTAATATGTAAATTATCACTTATTTCTTCTAAAGTTAAATCTTCTTCATAATATAAGTTAAATATTTCCTTTTCTTTTTCGGTAAGTAATGATTCATACATATCATAAAATTCAATTAAATCTAATCTATTCATAATAAATCCTTAAATAATCCATAGATGTATTTTTCAATATCAAAGGTTTCTAAATCGCTTTCTTTTTCGCCAAGACCGATATATTTAACTGGAATATTTACTTCTTCTTTAATAGCTAAGACAATACCCCCTTTAGCAGTGCCATCTAATTTAGTTAGAACAATACCGGTAATATTTGTTATTTCTTTAAAAGCCACCGCTTGAGAAATACCATTTTGTCCAGTCGTTGCATCGATTACTAAAAGTGTTTCATGGGGAGCTTCGGGAATGAATTTGGCAATAACCCGATTTATTTTATCTAATTCATTCATTAAATTTACTTTATTTTGAAGTCTGCCCGCCGTATCAATTAAAACAATATCAACATTTTCTTCTTTGGCTTCTTTTAAGCCATCAAATACAACACTAGCAGGATCAGCATTTTCTTTACCGTAGAATAAGCTATTAGTACGATCCGCCCACTCTTTTAATTGTTCGGTAGCACCGGCTCTAAAAGTATCACCTGCTATCATCATAACTTTTTTACCATCTTTATGGAATTTAGAAGCAAGTTTTCCAATAGTTGTCGTTTTACCTACACCATTAACTCCTACAAATAATAATACTGTTGGTCCTTCTTTAGCAAAATTTATTTTATCACTTAAATAAGAATTATTAACATAAATAATAAATAATTCATCAATAATAATTTCATTTAAATAAGCCGTATCCGTAATATGTTCTTCTTTGACTCTTTTTCGTAAGCGGTCCATAAATTTGGCAACTGTATTAACTCCAATATCAGCCATGATAAGTAGGTTTTCTAATTCTTCATAGTATTCTTCTGAAACCGAAGTAAAAGTATGACCTAAAATATTTAATTTAGAAACAAAAGACTCTCTCGTTTTTTCTAACCCACTATCATATAAATCAAGCTTTTTTTCTTCTTCTGTATTTGTTTCTTTTTTATTACTAACTAAGTTTTTTAATTTGGAAAATAAACCCATGATTAATCACTCTCCACATATATCTTGGGGAGCAAAAACTTTATATTCCCCAACATCTAAGCCATTATTGTTATTTTTATATTCATTATATACTAGAATAATAGCATCTTCTTTACAATTATTTTTATTATCTTCAATATAACCTCTATTTTTTAATTCTTTTATAGTTACTTTTTTAGTGCATCCAAGAGTACTAGTACTATCAACACTGGTTGGTTTAAAATTTTCGGCACAAACAGTTAATTCAAGCTCTCTTAACCCATAAGTTAAGGCACCATCAAGAACTACACGGCGATTTTCTTCATAAGTCTTAGTCTTAGTAGAAACTAAAATATTTAAAACAGAGGGAACAGCAAAAACAATGAGAAGACTTAAAACAACTATTACTGCTAACAATTCTACTAAAGTAAAACCTTTATTCTTATTCATAAAAATTTCATCTCCTAAGTATAAGTATAACAAAGCATCTTTACAAAATAAAGTTTTTTTTGTATAATGGTTGGTAACCAAGTTTACTTTTTATTTTTTAGGAGGAATTAAAATGAATACAAATGAAACGACTAATGTTATTGCGTTAGGTGGTTTAGGTGAAGTTGGAAAAAATATGTATGTGGTAACTCATAAGGATGAGTTATATATTATAGATGCAGGCGTAATGTTTCCGGAAGATGAGCTTTTAGGAGTTGATTACGTTATCCAAGATTTTACCTATTTAAAACAAAATGAAGATAAAATAAAAGGACTTATTATTACCCATGGTCATGAAGACCATATTGGAGGTATTACTTTCTTACTACAACAATTAAATATTCCAGTAATTTATTCGCCAAAAATTGCAATTGATTTAATGGAAAAAAAGCTAGTAGAAAAAAATATGCCTTTTAATAATTTTGTAACTGTTACTAAAGATACGATTATTAAAAGTAAGTATTTTGAAATTGAATTTATTAATACTACCCACTCTATCCCCGATAGTTATTGTGTAGTCTTACATACACCGAATGGAACGATTGTAGAAACGGGAGATTTTAAATTCGATTTAACTCCTATTGGGCCAATGGCGGATTTACACAAAATGGCTAGAGTTGGTGAAGCGGGAGTTAGACTTTTACTAAGCGACTCGACGAACTCATTGTCACCTGGATTTTCCAAGTCTGAAAGTATCGTCGATGAAACTTTAAATGATATTGTAAGTAAGCATCATGGGCGGATTATTATTGCGACATTTGCATCTAATATTTACCGGGTTAAACATATTATTGAAACTTGTAGGAAGAATAACAGAAAAATCGTCGTATTCGGAAGAAGTATGGAAAACTCAATAAATATTGCTTTTAATAATGGTCTTATTGAAGATAAAACAATTATTATTGATGCAAATGATGCAAAAAACTTAAAACCTAATGAAGTATGTATTTTATGTACGGGAAGTCAAGGAGAACCTTTAGCAGCATTATCAAGAATTGCTAATGGGACGCATAAACAAGTTACTCTTTTACCGGATGATTTAGTAGTATTTTCTTCTAAACCAATACCAGGAAATGCGGAAGCCGTGAATAGAATTATTAACAAGTTATATTTAAAAAATGTTAAAGTATTTACGAATTCGGATTTCTCAGATATTCATACATCTGGGCATGCAATGCAAGAAGAACAAAAACTAATGCTTAGAATTATTAAACCTGAATACTTTATGCCGATGCATGGGGAATATAGAATGTTAAGGGAACATGCTGATACGGCGATTAGTTGTGGTATTCCTGAAGATCATATCTTTATTATGAAAAATGGCGATGTACTATCATTAGATAAAGATAAAGTAGAAATTACTGGCAGTGTTACCGCTGGAGACGTTTATGTCGATGGTTCGAGAATCGGAGACATTGGTTCGGTCGTTATAAAGGATCGTAAACTAATGAGTCGCGATGGAATATTAGTAACAATTTTAAATATTAATCCATTTACAAAAAAATTACTTATTAAACCAAATGTTACAACTAGAGGATTTGTTACGGTTAATGAAAATGCCGCTTTAATAAGTCAAATTGAAGATAAGATAACTAGTGTTGTTAATAAATATTTAGCCGAAAATAAATATAACTATATTGACTTACGTAATACAATTATTTTAGAAGTTCATCCGTTTATTAATAATTTAACGGGTAGAAGACCGATTGTATTACCAGTTATTATGGAAGTAAAAGAATAAAGCTCCACCATTTAAGGTGAAGCTTTTTTAATATAAATTATTTATTACTACCTCTAAATTATCATAATCCATAAATTTTAATTCATTATCTTCAAATGAAGGTCCTGTTAAAACTGAAAAAGTAATTTTACCATTTTCTAAATTTGAACCATCTTTACTAAAATATATAGCATCTAAAGCTTTATTATTTTTATATACTAATACATATCCATCAAAGTAATGTAAATTTTCATATGGATTTTCTGATTCAAAAGTTAAAGTTGTAACTTTAGTTTCATCATTATTACTCTTAGAAGAAGTAAAGTTAAGTAATTTTTTATCATAAAGAGACGTATCTGTTTCAAAATAGTTTACTTCGGAAGATAATAATATTTTTCCAGCATATACATCATTAGATATACTAGGTAAAGACATTAAACATACATATTTTTCATTTGCTGCTAAAATACCAATACTACATTCTTCTTTTTTGACTAATTCTTCATTTACATCATAAAACTCTATAAAAATTTTAGAATTAACTATTGGTTTTTCTCCAGTTTTACCTGTAACTAAAAGCATATTATCATCTTTATATATTTGAGCATCTAAAGATAAATCTTCATTTTTAGTATATGAAATATTTTCCTTTAAAAAGTTTTTTCCCACATATTTTATTTTTTCTTTCTCAACTGTTTTATCTTGATGCTCAAATATATATATGCCTTCTAATCCTGCTATTATAGTAAGAATAGCAATTATTATATAAAATACAATATTTAATTTACTTTTCATTTTTTCTCTCCTTTTTAATATAAAAATCCGGCTCGGCAAACTTTAACCTTGGAATGGCATGAACTACAATTACAGTCTTTATAACCGCCTTCACATACTCTTTCAGTATATTTACAACTTGAACAATTTACTTGGCAAGGTTCATTACCACCATCACAAGAATACCTATAACAAGTTGAATTACAACTATATGGGTATGATTCATTGTGACCTGGGGTACAAGATGTACAGCAAGTAATACCACACGCTCTCATGGAAGCTCCGATACATGCTCCGCCACCACCATTGGTCCAACGATTACATGTTTCACCAACCCATCTAGAGCCATAACAAGTAGATGAGCACGAATAAGGATGGTCATAGCAATTAATATTAGGATTATAGCATGTGCTATTATCGCATCCATAACGACATTCATCACGATGGGATAAGCATGAATCATAACAACTATCACATCCATATCGGCATTCATCTTCTTTTGCTGCACATGTATTATAGGTATACTTATGCGAATCACTTGTTGTAAGTCCTGCTTGATTTTCACATGTCACTTCCACTGTTCGGTCTTCGCCATTTTCTAATGGTATTGTATAACTTGTCTTGTCATCTACTAT
>CANRME010000054.1 GCA_947631655.1 uncultured Bacilli bacterium
TCTAAAACAAGAAGAAGAAAAGTTTTAAAAGAAGCTAAAGGTTACTTTGGTTCTAAACACAGACTTTATAAAACAGCCCAAGAACAAGTATTCCATAGTGGGAATTATGCTTTTAGAGATAGAAAGAGTAAAAAACGTGAATTTAGAAAATTATGGATTACGAGAATTAATGCGGCTTGTAAAGAAAACGGAATTAGTTATTCTAAATTCATTAATGGTTTAACCAAAGCCGGTGTTGAAGTAAACCGTAAAATGCTTGCTGCTTTAGCTGTGGAAGACCCTAAAGCGTTTAGTGCATTAGTAAAAGTAGCTAATGATGGATTAAATGGTAAAGTAAAAGTAGCTAAAAAAGAAACTTCTAAAAAAGAAGAAGTTAAAGAAGTAAAGAGTGCTCCTAAGAAAGAAAGTAAAGATTATAGTAGTATGACTTTAGCAGAATTAAAAGAAGAAGCTAAAAAAGCAGGAGTTAAAGGGTACTCTACAATGAAAAAAGATGAATTATTAGCATCTTTAAAATAAGCGGGATTAAATATCTCGTTTTTTTGTTGCGAAAGAAGTATTTTTTTTGTATAATGGTAAAAGAAAGATAGGTTAAGATATGAGAAAGATAATGGCTAGTTTGGATGTGGGTACAAATAGTATTAAGCTTATTGTTGGGGAAATGATATTAGGTAAATTAAATATCTTAGCGGTATCTGATACGGCTTCTAAAGGGGTTAAAAAAGGAATTATAGTAAATAAAGATGAAGTAATGGAAGGGGTTAGTAAAGTACTTAAGGACGCAGAAACTATTATTGGATTACCAATTAAAAAGATATTAGTTACAGTACCTTCTAATGATGTCGCCTTAACGGTTAATACAGCAAAAATAAATATAAATAATGAAGAACATATCATTACGGGGAGTGATATTACCAAAGTTTTAGCAAAATCAGCCCAAAACGTAGTACCAAGTAATATGGAACTTGTAAGTGCTACTCCCATTGTTTATGTTTTAGATGAAGAGAAAAAAGTAGGAAATCCAATTAATGCAGTAGCAAATACTTTAGCTGTTAAAACGATTCTTACGATGGCACCAAAACAAACGATATATCCGATTATTGAAGTATTAGAAAGTTTAGGGATAGAAGTTTTAGATATAGCTTATAGTGCGATGGCATCATATTATGAACTCCAAACGGAAGAAACAAATAAAACAACAGGAGCAGTTATAAATATTGGACATAGTAGTACCGAGGTAGCCATTTTTAATAAAGGGGTTATGAGTAATATTAAAAAATTAGATTTAGGAAGTATAAATATTGATAATGATATTGCTTATATGTATAAGATTCCTTTGAAAGATGCGCATAACTTAAAAGAAACTTTAGCATTAGCATCTAATGAACTTGCTAGTCCTAAAAATAAAGTAAAAGTTACAAATAAAGATGGCGAAGAAATAGAAATTAGTCAAATAAATTTAAGTAAAATAGTAAGAAGTAGAATAGAGGAAATACTTACAATTATAAAAAAAGAAATTAACCTCTTAACAAAAAAGGAAATTAGTTATATAATAGTTACAGGTGGTATGATAGAGTTGACCGATTTTTCTTTAATTAGTGAAGAAATATTTGGACATGATGTTATTTTAGGCGATATTAAAGAAATTGGTGTACGACATAATAAATATAGTGCAGCTTTAGGACTTATAAAATGGTATCATCACAATAATGTAGTGAAAGATAAAGATTATTCAATATTTTCAATTGAAGAACAAGAAGAATTTAGCGGAATAAATAAACATATAGCAGTAAATGATAATACTGTTTTAGGTAAAATATTCAGTTATTTCTTTAATAGTTAAGGAGAGTGTTTATGTACGGAATGGAAACTGACCAAATCGCAAAGATTAAGGTTATAGGTGTAGGTGGCGGTGGATGTAACGCCGTAAATCGAATGATTGAATCTGGAGTACGTGGTGTTGACTTTATCGTAGCAAATACAGATTTACAAGTTTTAAATGTTAGTAAAGCAGAGACTAAATTACAAATAGGTAGTACAATTACTGGTGGTTTAGGAGCTGGTGCTAATCCAGAAGTAGGTAGGGAAGCCGCTTTAGAAAGTAAAAAGGAAATCGAGGAAGCATTAGAAGGTGCTGATATGGTTTTCGTTACTTGTGGTCTAGGTGGTGGAACTGGTACTGGTGCGGCGCCGGTTATTGCGGAGATTGCCCAAAATTTAGGAGCTTTAACCGTTGCTATTGTTACGAAGCCATTTAAATTTGAAGGTCGTAAGAGAATGGAACATGCAGAAGTCGGTCTTGAAGAATTAAAGAAACATGTTGATACTTTAATTGTTATTCCAAATGATAGATTAAGAGATATTATAGATAAGACAACGCCGATGATTGAAGCATTTAGAGAAGCCGATAATGTATTATTACGTGGTGTTCAATCAATATCAGATTTAATCGCCGTATCTGGGTTAGTAAACTTAGACTTCGCTGATGTTAAGACGGTAATGGCGCACCGAGGAAATGCAATTATCGGAATTGGTATCGGTGTTGGTGAAAATAGAGCGATTGAAGCTGCGAAAGCGGCGGTAGCAAGCCCATTACTAGAAACTACTATTGATGGAGCAACGGATGCAATTATTAATATTACAGGAGGAAATTCATTAACTTTATTTGAAGCCGAAGATGCGGCGGAAGTAGTAAGAAGTGCAGCGCATACGGATATTAATACGATATTTGGAGCCGTAATTAATGAAAACTTAAATGATGAAGTTATAGTTACCGTTATTGCGACCGGTTTTGATGATAATAATAAAGAAGATGGCAATTACAATAATGAAGATTACTTAAGAAGAGAAACGGAAGACGATGATGAATTAGATATTCCGCCATTCTTAAGAAACCATGAAGATTATTAATACAGTTTAAAAACTGTATTTTTTTTGGCATTTAAAAAAAGAGCTTTAAACTCTTTAGTTAGTATACTTAATTAATTTAGCGTGCATTACCATTTTTTCTTGGTCATTGTAACAAGTTGATAGAGTAATTATTTTATCAGTAGCACTTACAGAAGTGTTAAATTTATAATAACTTCTTTGTTGTAACATATCAACAAATTGTTTAAATGATTCATCACTATTAAATGATACTTGAATGTAATCATTGGTAGTTGGAATATGGTAAACACTAAATACTTGCCATAAAGTACTGCGGCCATTGATATAAACTTTAATAACGTGATTATCTAAATTGTTGTACCAATTAGTGTTAAGTAAGTTTTTTAAAGAACCAAACATAGTTTTATCCCAACGACCGTGAGCATAGATAACAGTATTGCGATCTAAGTCATTAGCATTGTTACGATAATCTAAGAAGACCCAACCGGCGTTGTTGTAAGACTTATTAAACGCGTGAGTTAAATAGTAATCATTATTATCAGTTTGAACAAATGGGTAGTTAATATTAGTCCCATTTACTTGAATCCAACCAATGGCTTCAGAGTTAGTAGATTTAAGTTCATCCATATTAACATCAATCATGGACATTTTGATATAATCCCAATAAGGATTTTCTTTAGGTTCTTCGCTTTCTTCAACAAGAACTTCGTCGTCGGGATTAATATCGGTAACTGTTACTTTTTCAATTATTTCGTCAGTTATTTTTTCAATTTGTTCATTATCTTTATGCCATTTATATATATCAATTGAAGAATAAATAAATACACCAATAGCTCCAATGATACATAAAGTAATAATAATATTAATTATGGAGCCTTTTTTTAGTTTCTTTTTCTTCTTTTTAGTTTTATTTTCTGGTTCTTTATTTAATTTATTATTTTTATTTTGTTTAAACATTTTAATTTGTTCCTCCTCTAGAACTTTTTGCGATTTAGTTTTTTCTAAACTTAAGTCATCAATACCCAAATCAAATAATTCTTTAGTTTCATTTAAAGATTTAAATTCATCAACACTTATAATAGGAGTTTTAGTTTCTTTAGAAGATGGATTTTTATTTTCTTCCGATGCTAAATTTTTGTATTTGGCAGTTCTAGTTAAATTGTTTTCCCTTTCTTTATCCATAAATTTCTCCTCGCTTTATATTTTATACTAAACTATATAAAAAGTCTAGATAATTATAAATTTTTTAAAATTAGACATAAAAGTTACTTTTTTTATTATGATTAAATAGGTGAACTTATATGAAAAAGTTACTTTTCTTAATATTATTATGTATACCTTTTAAAGTTTATGCTATTAGTGCAAGTGCTTATATTGTGATGGATGCTGATACTAAAAGAGTTTTAGAGGGTAGTAATATTAATAGTAAAAAGCTTATTGCAAGTACGACGAAAATCATGACGGCGATAGTAGCTTTAGAATATGCAGATATAAATTTGGAAGTAGAAGTAGATGATACAGTTTTAAGAAGTTATGGTAGTGGAATATATATTGAAATTGGGGAACATATGACTTTAAAAGATATGTTATATGGTTTAATGCTTAGAAGTGGGAATGATGCGGCGATGATGATTGCAAAGTATGTTGGTGGTAGTATGGAAAATTTTGTGGCTTTAATGAATGAAAAAGCCGCTACTTTAGGAATGAAAGATACCACTTTTGTAAATAGCAGCGGCTTAGAAGAAAAAGATGGTAGTGGGAATATGTCGACGGCTTATGATATGGCGTTACTTATGAGTTATGCGATGCAAAATGAAACCTTTAAAACAATTGTAGGAACGAAAGATTATACAGTGAAAACGGATTATAAGACTTATGTATGGCATAATAAAAATAAACTTTTAAGTATGTATAAATATACTACCGGCGGGAAAACAGGTTTTACCGAAAAAGCAAGAAGGACTTTAGTAACTAGTGCATCAATGGATAACAAAAATTTAGTAGTAGTAACTTTAAATGATGGAAATGATTTTTTGGACCATAAAAACTTGTATGAAGAAAATTTTAGAAAGTATGATCGAGAATTAGTATTAGATAAAGATAATTTTAAAGTAGAAGATACTTATTATGATGGAACATTATATATAGAAAGTGATGTTTATGTTTTAAAGAAGAATAAAGAGGATATTAGTGTAAAATATGAAATTATGAAAAATCCTAATGCGATAGAAGGGGATGTAGTAGGAAAAGCAATAATTTCTATTGATGGAGAAGAAGTATTAGAAAAAAATATTATGTTAAGTAAAAAAGTAAAGAAGGAAAAGAAAGGGTTTTTTAGAAAATTATTGGATTTTCTAATGTTTTGGAAATGATTAATATTGTTTGGGTATTGTTAATTGGGATTGGGATTATATTTTCTTTAATTAGTGGAAATGTCGAAGTAATAAATAATGAAATAGTAACGAGTGCGAAAGCCGGGATTAATTTGGTAATTGAGCTAATTCCCATGATGGTGTTATGGTCAGGACTTATGAATATTGCAAGTTCTAGTGGATTGTTAGATAAGTTTGCCCATTTGATAAAACCGTTACTTAATAAAATATTTCCTTCTTTAAAAAATGATAAAGCGATTGGGTATGTCGCAAGTAATGTAGCGGCGAATATGATAGGGTTAGGAAGTGCCGCAACCCCTTTTGGACTTAAAGCAATGGAAGAAATGCAAAAAGAGAATTCCAAGAAAGATACGGCATCGGATGCTATGATTACATTTCTAGTTTTAAATACGTCAGGTGTGACGATTATTCCCACGACAGTGATAGCGCTTAGAATGGCGACGGGGAGTGCAAATCCTTCTTGTATTATTTTATCTTCGGTAATAGCAACGTTTTTAGCTAGTGCGGCGGGTTTATTTATCGATTATTTAATTAGAAGGAGGCATAGATGAAAATTATTTCAAATATTATAATTCCTCTAATAGTTTTAGGTATTATCTTCTATGGATTTAAGAAAAAAGTAAACGTTTATGATACGTTTTTAGAGGGAGCAAAAGAGGGGTTAGTGATGATATTTAAACTAGCGCCCGCTATTGTTGCCATGGTATTTGCGATTAATATTTTTATAAGGAGTAATGTTATTTATTTTGTTTTAGGATTTTTATCAGATTTTTTTGAAAAAATAAATGTGCCTTTAGAAATTCTTCCCATGGCGTTTGTAAGACCAATTAGTGGAACAGCATCGTTAGCTATTTTAGCAAATATTTTGCAAACCGCAGGACCAGATAGTTTTGTCGGACTTTTAGCATCTACTTTACAGGGGTGTACAGATACAACAATATATGTTTTAGCGCTTTACTTTGGTAGTGTAAAGATAACAAAAACTAGATATGCACTACCAGTTGGGTTGTGTGCCGATCTAGTTGGAATAATAGCAAGTTTTATTGTAGTAAAGTGGCTGTTTTTATAAAGCTAACTTTCAAAAAATTTAATTATATCAACATTTAGAGTATCAGCGATACGACCTAGAATGGCTAAGCTGAAACTTTTTCTTCTTTTTTCACTTTCAATTTCAGCAAGATAGTCCATACTCATATCGGCTTCTTCAGCTAACCTTTGTAGTGTATAACCTTTTTCACGACGATATTTTTTTATGTTTTTTCTTACGATATCATAATAATAAGTGTCTTCGTTTTTAATTTTTACTCCTACACTCACAATATCAACTCCTATTAATATTTTCTTATAAAGTCAGCTATTAGTTTATGTGCTTATAGCACTAGATTTTTCTAAAATAGTATGTTATACTTTACTTGAAAATAGGAAATAATTCTACAAGATTTTTGCTATTTAGTGATTATAATTGGTATAAGGTAGGAATGTGTATATGAGAACTTTTAATCCCGTAAAAGAATTAAATAAAATCCAAAAAGGAAATAAAAATAAAATAATATTAGGTGTATGTTTATTACTATTAATAATAGCCATAGGAAGTAGTTATGCACTATATCAAATAAAATATAATAAACAAATTATATATACAAAAGTAGAACCATTCTATAGTAAAGATATGCAATTAGCTGTTTATGTTAATGGTGTTAAACAAGATAAATTTCCAGAAAAAAGTGATGATATATTATATGGTGGATATGAATGTGAAAAAGGATCAAAAATAACATTCAATAATAATGATTGGAGTGTAACTTTAAAAACAAATAAACCAGATAAATGTAATATAATATTTGGAAATAAATATGAAGATAAAAGTGGAGCAAATTATCCAGAACTATATCAAGGATTAATACCAATATATTTTAAAGAAGGAAAGATATATGTAGCAGATGTAACAAGTAAATGGTATGATTACGATGAACATGAATGGGCGAATGCAGTACTTATAGATAATACTAATCCAGATATACAAAGTAGGTTTTATGATGAGAATGGGAACTTAAGAGGAAGACAAGAAGTAGAAGAAAGTGACATATTACAAATGTATGTCTGGATACCAAGATATAAATATGAATTATTTAATGTAGATAATAAAGGTGTTCCTAAACAAATAATAAATATCAAATTTGAAGAAGGAGTATCAAATACTGGCAATATAAAATGTACATATACCAATAATGGAGATGGAACCATAACCGAAGATTGTAAGGATAAAGATACAGAAGCTATAGTTAAAAACACAGATTGGTATACACATCCTGCATTTACCTTTAAAGGAACAACAGAAGAAAGTGGGACCGAGTTACCAGGCATATGGGTAGGAAAGTTTGAATCAAGTGATCCGACAAATGAAAATGGTAGAGCAAATACAACAATTGATGAAATAGCAGTACTACCTAATAAAACAAGTGTAGTAAAAAAAACAATTAAAACCATGTTTGAAGCTTCTCAAGCAATAGAAACAACTCCTAAATATAATTTAAGTTCTGTAGAAATAGATACCCATATGATGAAGAACATGGAATGGGGAGCGGTAGCATATTTAAGTCAAAGTATATATGGGATATATACCAAAGATGGTGAAGGATGTGTAATAGAAGGAATGGATAAGGAAACTTGCAAAGTCTGGATAAACAACACTGTTCAAGGAGCTATCTTTGGTGCTTCAAAATATGTATATGGTGGAACATATACTGGATGTGTGGGGGATTCTGTAAATGCAGTACCAAAGTGGAATGATGATGATAATTCACCTGCAAAATGCGATTCGAATAATGTATGGACTAAAAAAGGAGTAAATGCATCAACTACAGGAAATATGTATGGTATATATGATATGAATGGTGGAGCATATGACTTTGTCATGGGAGTTATAGCTACTGAAGATGGTACAAAACCATATTATGCACGTAGTGGTTTTTCGGATACTAATATGCCGGATAAGAAATACTATGACTTATATGAATTTGGCACAGAATATACTACGTTTGAGAGAGGACATTTAGGAGATGCAACAAGAGAAATTTTAAAATTACTTGAAAATGCAGACGGTGGATGGAATGGCGAAAAATCGCACTTTGTTTGGATTTCTGGGGAGAACTACAATGCTTGGTTTCGGCGTGGAGGTGCTAACTATTTTGGCTATTATTATGATGAGGGATCACGCTCTGGGATTTTCTCTTCTTATCCAGAGTTTGGGAAGGATGATCTAGCTTCATCGTTTCGTATCGTTTTAACTGATGCATAAAATTAATCAAGATTACGTCAATATTAAGATGTAATCCCTTGATGTCTTTTTTCTTTTTTTGAAAAAGTATTGACGGGGGGGGGGTGTAAAATGATAAGATATACACATAAGGTAGGAATGTGTATATATGAGAACTTTTAACCCAGAAAAAGAATTAAA
>CANRME010000055.1 GCA_947631655.1 uncultured Bacilli bacterium
TCATTTACTAAATCCGCTTCATATTCTAAAGATATACTACTAATTTCACTAATTTTAGTTTCAAAATTAATCTCCTTCTCATAAGGAATTATACTTTTCATCTATATCACCTCGATAAATTGTATGAAAAAAGCGACTTATTAATTACTAAATAATCGCTCATATATTTCTTGATAATTACTCACTAAAATAATTTTTAACTTTTCTTTAATTTCTTTCGGAACATTTTCTAAATCTCGTTCATTATCTTTGGGAATAAAAACGGTTTTTACTTCGTTATTTAACGCCCCAATTAGCTTTTCTTTAACACCCCCGATTGGTAGCACATCTCCTCTTAAGGTCATCTCCCCAGTCATCGCGACCTCTTTAGGTACAGTTTTATTTAAAATCAAACTTATTAGAGAAGTTGTAACGGTAACGCCCGCACTTGGCCCATCTTTCGGAGTAGCACCTTCCGGAGCATGTAAATGAATATCTTTACTTTGAAAATAATAATCATTTATCTTTAACATATCTTTATGACTTATAATATAACTTTTCGCAACTTCGATACTTTCTTTCATAACTTCGCCAAGACTTCCCGTCATCAAAATATTTCCTTTGCCTTCATAGTATACTGCTTCCAAAGTAAGAGTTATACCACCCCCAGCACTTACTGCTAAACCATTTACTAACCCCGGTGTTAACGATAAAACTTTATTTTTATAAACTAAAGAAGTACCTAAATAACCTTTTAAATCTTCTTCACTAACCACAATAGTTTCTTTATTTTCATTTAAATCATTATTTAAAATTACTTTTCTTACGATATTAGTTAGGCACCTATTTAAGTTTCTTACTCCAGCTTCATCAGTATAATTATTAATAATACTTTTAATAATATCATTTTTAATTACTAAGTCTTTTTTTGTAATCTTATGTTCTTTATAAATACTTGGAATTAAATATTTCTTCGCAATATCTACTTTTTCAAATTCCGTATAACTATGTAATCTAATTACTTCTAACCTATCATACAAAGCAGGAGGAATATCATACTCATTATTCGCTGTTAAAATAAATAAGACGTTTTGTAAGGAGAATGGTTCCTCGACAAAATTATCGGTAAATAGTGTGTTTTGTTCGGAATCTAGTATTTCTAGTAACGCACTAGCAGGATCTCCCTTATAATCCTTCGCCATTTTATCTACTTCATCGATTAAGATTAAGGGATTATTTACTTCACATTTACTAATGGCTTGAATAATTTTGCCAGGGTTACTACCTAAATAAGTTCTTCTATGTCCCAAAAGTTCCGCACTATCGGATAAGCCTCCGACACTAATTTTATAAAATTCTCTTTTTAAGGCTTTCGCAATCGAAATAGCAAGCGAAGTTTTTCCTACTCCTGGAGGTCCTACTAAACAAATTATTGGACTTTTAATATCTGGGTTTCTTTTGTGAACGGCGACATATTCTAAAATTCTTTGTTTAATTTTATCTAAACCATAATGCGTAGTATCTAAACCTTTTTTAATTTTACTAATATCTTCTTCCGTTTTACTTTGTTTATTCCACGGTAGATTAATTACTAAATCTAAATAGTTTTTAAGCATGGACATTTCCGGTGAAGAATCTAACATATTTTCAAATTTATGGACTTCTTTAACTAATTTATTTTTTGTTTTTATATCAATATCTAAACTATCTAATTTAATTAAATAATTTCTTATCTCTTCTTCCCGAGAATCTTCTTCCCCTAGTTCTTTTTTAATACTTTCAAGTTTTTCCCTTAAAATATAATCTCTTTGATTTTTATCAAACTCTTCTTGTAGTGAAATATCAATATCTTCTTCTAATTTATTAATTTTAATTTCGACATTAATCTCTTTAATAAGTTTTTCAGCTCTTACTGCCGGATTAACCTCTTCCATAAAGTTTAATTTTTTATCTGTTTCATAAAACATAAAAGCCGCAATAATATCCGTAAGTTTATCCAAATCCTTAATATTTTTAATAATATTTAAAATACTATTAGACATATTTGGGTTTACTTCTATTAATTCATGAATTAAACTAATTAATTTTCTTCTTAAAGCTTCACTTTCTACTTCTTTTATTAAAGGTGCTACTAACTCCACCGTATCTGCCATTAAAATATCTTTATTGTTAATAAAGCTTTTATATTTTTGAATTCCTATTCTTTGTTTTCCTAAAATCGTCAAACGGACATTCCCATTAGGTAACGTTAATCTATTTTTAATTTTGGCAATCACCGCAATATTAGGTAAATCTGTAACATCCGGATCAATTTCATATTGATCTTTAGGATAAGCAATTAAAACTTCACCATCAAAATCTGCTAAAGCTAGGTTAATTATATCATTAGTTAAATCATTATTAAGTTCTAAACGTATGTCTTGATTAGGAAGGATGATAAGACCTTTAAGCATTAAAACAGGTAAAGTTTTTGCCATAGTAATGTCATCTCCTCTTTCCAAAAACAATTAAATTTATACTACCAAGAAAGAGGTATTTTGTCTATTAAAATTTACGTAATTTTACATATAATTTTTATCATTTAATTATTGTTTATTTTCACCATATTTAAACTAACTTATCTTACTTTCTTTTAGTTTATTAAGTTCACTTACAGAAATGCCTGATGCTCCTAGTATTATATCTTCTTCTACCCCTTTACTAAGTAAATATTTTGCCGTTTCTATTGATTTTTGTTCAATACCTTGTTTCATTCCTCGTTTCATTCCTTGTTTCATACCAAGTTCCAAACCTATTTTTTCTCCTTTCTTAATTCCTTGCTTAAGCCCTTGTTCTAATCCTTTCTTACGAAATGTATTCTTCATTAATCTATCTTCTAGTTCCACATCTCGATAACCATAAGGTATTTCTTTTCCAAATATTATCATTTCTTTCACTACTCCTTCCAATATTTTATCCCCAATACTCATTTCTTTTAATGTATCTACTTCTTCTTCCAACAGAATTTTTAAATATTGTATTAATTTTTTATTTACACTTTTAGTATACTCTTTATTTTGCAAATAGTCAAGTTCGATATGATATATCTTTAATCTCTGTAAAGGATACTCCATATTATTCGTTTTTTCTTTTATAATATATTCATTTAATAATTTCTTTCCATAAGTTTTAAATTTATCAAAGTTTATTTGAATAAATATTCTATCAGTATTATAACCTTCTCCCTCGACATTATCTTGATTATGTAGGGAATACAAATAACTATTATTTTTTACGGCCATTTCCTTATAATAATTTGCATTCATTTCTAAATTAATAGTATATCTCTTTATTTTTACTACTATATCACTTCTTTGGTGAATATTATTTATATTACCTTCATTTAGAGTCGTATCTATATATTCTAAATTCTCTAGACTTTTAATAGATATATTAGTTATTAAATGAATTAACATAATTAAATAATCTTTATTAATATGCATTATATGATAAAACATTTTATCATCTGTTAAAGGTGTAATTTTGGACATATATAGATTCTCTCCTTTCAGTAAGAAGAACTATACACTAAAGAAAATAAAATGTAAAATTGCAGATTTTGCGAGTTTGGGATCCAAATTAAAAAATTGGCATTTCCCTAACATATGGGAAATTCTTAAAATTTTAACATAACAAAAATACCTTACAAAGTAAGGTACAACCTAGGTTTAATTGATATTTATTATTTCTTTTAAAAACAAAATCCAATTTTGCGTGTTTTTTAAGAAAAAGGCCTCCAATTTTAAAAATTGGTAAAATTTTATTTTTTATCATAATCTTCTAAAAAACTATGATATTTACCATCTTTTTTCGTTCCTAAAACACAATTTAAATTAATATTATCTAAAGATTTATAAATATTATAATCAATACTATCATTTACTTTTCTTAAATTATTTATTAATTCTTTAATTTCTTTTCTTTTACTACTTTCTTCATTAAGTGCACACTTTTCCGTAAAATGACACGCACAATTTAAAAATTCTAATTTATTATAATTTCTCCACGCAATAATATCATGTTCTTTTACTAAATACATTGGTCTTATAAGTTCTAACCCATTAAAATTATCACTATGTAATTTCGGCATCATGGTTTTAAATTCCGCCGCATAAAACATTGATAATAAAGTTGTTTCAATCACATCATCAAAATGGTGCCCTAAAGCAATTTTATTGCAACCAAGTTCTTGCGCTTTATTATAAAGATGTCCTCTTCGCATCCTAGCACATAAGTAACACGGACTTTTTCCCGGTGAAATATCTACGACATCAAAAATATCACTTTCAAATATTTCGATTGGTATATTTAAAATTTCCGCATTATCTAAAATTTTCTTCCGATTTTCTTTGGTATACCCCGGATCCATTACGACGAAACGCGCATCAAAATGAATTTTCCCATGCCGTGCTAGTTCTTGAATACATTTCGCCATTAAAAATGAATCTTTTCCCCCACTCATACAAACCATAATTTTATCGTTTTCTTCGATTAACTTATAAGTTTTTAAAGCTAAAATAAACTTACTCCAAATAGGTTTCCGAAATTTTTTAATGATACTTCTTTCAATTTCTTTATATCTTTCCATCTTCTTCACTTAACTTTCCTTAAACGTAAAGAATTTAGTACAACTGTTAAACTACTTACCATCATCGCTAAAGATGCTAAAGCAGGACTTATCGTAATCCCTTTAACTAACCCAATAGCTATTGGAACCATTAACATATTATATAAGAAAGCCCAAAATAAGTTTTCCTTAATTATTTTCATCGTCTTATTACTAATTTTAAATAAGGTAGTAATATCGTATAAATCATTATGAATTAAAATAACTTCAGCACTATCTCCCGCAATATCGGTTCCACTATTTAAACTTACTCCTACATGCGCTGCTGTTAAACTAATAGCGTCATTTATGCCATCGCCCACCATCATGACTTTATACCCCTTATCTTGTTTTTCTTTAACCACTTTGTTTTTAACTTCAGGGGTAACTTCCGCAATAACATTATCTATTCCTAAAACACTGGCTATTTTCTTTGCTGTCACCGCATTATCACCGGTAAGCATTATCACTTCTTTATGCATTTTTTTAAGTTCAGAAACAGTTTTCTTACTATTTTCTCTTACAATATCTTGCATTCCTAATAAACACACAATTTTTTTATCAATTACGCCATAGATAAGACTTGCTCCCGCATTTGCTAACTCTTTAGCATCTTTACTAATCGTATTCTTAATTTTTAACTTATCTAATACTTTTTCATTACCTAAATAAATTTCTTTATTTAGTACTTCCCCCTTTACTCCTATTCCTGGCATTTCTTTAAAGTCTTTTACTTCTAATAAGGAAATACCCTTTTCTTTTATAACTTCATTTAAAGATAAAGCTAGAGGATGACTTGATAAAGCTTCCACACTACCTACATAAGATAATAATTCTTTTTCATCTAATTTACTATAATTATGCATTTTAGCTAATTTTAATTTCCCATAAGTTAAAGTTCCTGTTTTATCAAAAATAACAGTATCTATATCTTTAACACTTTCTAAAACCGTACTATTTTTAATTAAAATTCCCTTTTTAGCAGAAGCCCCTTCACTTACCACTACAGCTAAAGGAGTAGCAAGACCTAAAGCACAAGGACAAGCAATAACTAAGACGGAAACAAATCTGTTAATCGCGAAACTAACATCCCGTCCTAACACTAAATAACTTATTAAAGTAAGTAACGCAATTATAATAATTCCTGGCACAAAATAACCACTAATTTTATCGGCCACCTTCGCAATATGAGGTTTACTTCCAGTTGCTTCCACCACTAATTTTACAATACTTGAAATAACGGAATCTGGTCCAATATTTATCGCTTCATAAGAAATAACCCCATCCATGGTAATACTTCCCGCTAAAACTTTATCACCAACACTTTTCTTAACTGGTTTACTTTCCCCCGTAATAAAACTTTCATCAACATAAGCGTTTCCCTTAGTAACTGTCCCATCAACAGCAATCTTCATTCCGGTTTTACATACTAAAATATCATGAGGTTTAATACTACCAATCTCTACTTCTACTAATTCCCCATCTTTTTCAAGTAAAGCCTTACTTGGAGTAATAGTTACTAACTCTTTTAAAGCTGATTTCGTTTTTTCCTTACTATGAAAATCAATAAACCGTCCTAGTTTAATGAAAAAGATAATCAAAGCACACGACTCAAAATATAGTTCATGCACCATCATATCATTACCCATAAAAAGTAATATAGTATGATAAATACTATATAGATAACTGGCAAGCACTCCTAAAGAAACTAATGTATCCATATTTGGAGACAAAGAAATTAAATTTTTAATTCCTTTTATCATAATATCTAAACCAAATAAAATAAAACTTGTTGCTAAAACTCCTAATAAAATAGCATAATTATAAGGCTTTATTGCCATCGAAAATAAAGGTATCTCTGGCAAGTTAATCATCGGTCCCATCGCAATATACAAAGTAAATACTGCTAAAAGTCCAAAAACAATTAAAATATACCCCTTATGGGCTTCCTTTTTTTCTTGTTTAGGATTATAAATACCTAATGAACTATAACCAGCTTCTTTAATAAACCTTTCTAAATCTAAAACATTAAGCTTATCTTCATAAGTTATAAAAGCTTGTGCCATTACTAAATTAACACTCGCTTCAATAACTCCTTCTTGCTTATTTAAATATTTTTCAATCCGAGAAGCACAAGCTGCACAACTCATACCTCCAATATTTAAAATTATCTTTTTCATTTAAGTCTTTCAAATAAAGCCATTACATCATCTATAATCTCTAAATTATCTTCTTTAATATTTTTTACCACACAAGTTTCTAAATGATTTTTTAAAATATCTTTACCAACACTTCTTAAAGAATTACAAATAGCAGCAATTTGAATTAGAATATCATCGCAATACCGGTCTTCATCTACCATACTGGTAACTCCTCTTACTTGACCTTCAATTGTATTTAATCTTTTTATTAAATACTTTTTATCGGCCACACTTCTTATTTTTTTCTTTGTCTTTGTCATATTTCTTCACCATCTTCATTATATACCCCCGTAGGGTAATAAGTCAAGTAAAAGAAAAAGAAGGTTATTTTTCCTTCTTATTATTCTTAATTCTTGGAATACAAGCTCCTACTATTCCAAACATAAAACCAACTAAACATTTAAACCAAATATTCACTTTAATACTCATAACCAAGTAATCCATTGGTACCATAAGTGTACCTAATTGTCTAGCTAAAGGTAAGTAACAAGCTAAGATATACGCTACTCCAAAAAAGATAATAAATAATAAAATTGATAAAATATCTTTAGTTTTCATTTTCCACATCCTTATATTACTTATTAAGTATATCATACTTTTTTAAAAATTTAAAATTTTTTTAATATAACTATACTTTCAATATGTTTGGTATAACAAAACATATCTAAACCATATACTTTTTCTACTATATATTTATCCTTTAATTCCTTTAAATCTCTTGCTAAAGTAAAAGGATTACAAGACATATAAATTATTTTATTTATATCTCTATTAAGTAAAAAATCTTTAACATTACTTTTTAATCCTTCTCTAGGCGGATCTACTATAACCGCATTAATATCTTCTGGCAAGTTATCTAAAACATCTTCACTTTTCCCTAACATGAATTTAGCATTCTCTATCTTATTAATTTTCATATTAAGTAAAGCATCTAGTATAGCACTCTGTACAACCTCTACGCCATAAACTTTTTTTACTTTAGATGCTACTGCAAGTCCCAAAAATCCTACTCCACAATAAGCATCTAAAACTGTATCTTCTTTTCCGACTTCCTTTTTTATTATTTCTAAAGCTTTAAGAGCTATATCCAAATTAACCTGAAAGAACGACTTACTATGAACTTGAAATAACATATGTCCTACTCTTTCGATAAAATGATCCTCGCCATAAATAATTTTATTATTTAGAATAATACCAACTATCTTATTTTCTTTTGATAACTCATCAATATCTAAATCTATCTTATCTCGTGAATTTATCTCGATAATTATCTCATCATTATAATTACTTCTTATTAAAACACTTCCGTTATTTACTTTTAAATACGGAATTATTTTATTAATACTTTCTTTAGCTAAATAACAATAAGTAATATCTACAATATCATGAGTTTCTTCTTCATAAAAACCAATTTTACCTTTTTCAATTTTTAAACTAATTTTATTCCGGTAATGAGTGTCTTTATCACTGGCAATAAAATTAACTTCGGTATCAATCCCCGCAAATTTCTTTAAAATATTTGCAAGAGTTTCTTTTTTAAACTTCACACTATCTTCATAACTTAAGTGTTCTAAATCACATCCCCCACATCCCCCATAATAAGGACAGAACGCTTCTTTTCTTTCTGGGGCCTTTTTAATATATTCTATAACTTCACCGATATTATATTTTCTAGTCTCTTTAATTAACTTAATTTTTACTATCTCATTTGGTAAAGCATTCCTTACAAAAGTAATTAAATTATTAACA
>CANRME010000056.1 GCA_947631655.1 uncultured Bacilli bacterium
ATTCATGCTTATGTTATTGGAGAACATGGGGACTCAGAGTTCGTACCATGGAGTAATGCTAATGTGGGCTTACAAAAGATAAGCGACTTTTTAACACCCGAAGAACTTGATAAGATATATGTTGATGTAAGAGATGCCGCGTATGATATTATCAAGAAAAAGGGTGCTACTTGTTATGGTATTGGAATGTGTTTAGTAAGAATTACGAATGCTATTCTTAATAATGAAAATAGCATTATTACGGTATCTACTTATGATGAAAATAACGATGTTTATGTGGGACTTCCATGTATCATTAATAATGAGGGGATTAATAAGAAAGTTTATGTTAAATTAAATGAAGAAGAAACTAAAAAACTAGAACATTCAATAAAAGTTATAAAAGAAGCTTTAAACGAAGTAAAGTAGTTTAAAGCTTTTTAGTTTGGCTATTTAAATTAGTAATTTCATTTAATAAAGTATTGTTAGTACAATTAGGAATTATATTTGCGTGTAAACTCAAAGAGTTATCAACATCCATGGGTAAAGATAATATTTCGATAGCATCCGTATGGGAAGCAAGTCTTCGAAAATTCCTAATAAGCTTATCATTCATATTAGTATATATGTAATTTATTTTATCTTCAGTATCATTACTGTATTCGTGATGATTTAAAGCCGTAATAATTTTTGAGTTATATCTAATAATACTAGATGGATTTATGTTAAATTTAGTAAAACCTTGGTCATTAAAAAATTTTAAGAATAGAAAACTTGCTATAACACTACTAGGAGATATTTCATTAATATTACCAATATTAGGAGTATCAGTAGTGATATCAAAACCTTCCCCAATTTTATATAAATACCGATTTACTTGTTTATAAGTAACGTCTTTTTCTTGCTTTTTACTTTGAATAGCATAAATGTTTACGGTGTCGTTATGAATACCATATCGTATAGTAGGTAGGGTATAAGTATCAAGAGTAAAATAGATAGCATAAGGTGTTTCGTTATAGACAAAGTCTTTATATACATGAGCTTTTACTTGATGGTTATTTATGGTACCGAGATTTATTTCTTCATTAGTTAAAGAAGAAGATAAGGTATCATCTAAAAAGTTAATTCTTCTTTCCAAGAAATGAATGGGATCATTAAAATCTTGGGTTGTGGCATCAGCAAAAAGAGCAGCGGTTAAATATTTATCTAAGTTATCGACATCTTCAAATCTTTTGTCTTGATAAAAACTTTTGGCTTTTTCGATGTATGTTTTTAATAATGTAAGAAAAGTATGTAAATCTTTAATAATAAGAGTAGGGATTAAAAGATCAGGATAAGTAGTGTTAGTATATTCTAAAACTAATTTATTATTTTCATAAATTTTACTATTAAATAAAACATTTTGAATAAAACCCGTATCAATTCTACCAATACTTGCTTCTTTTAAAAATTCATTAAACCATTCAAGCATATGACCACCTAATTAAATTGTAATATGTTGAAGAGAAAAAAGCAAATTAAAAGAACTCTTGGTTTTGAGTTCCTTAATTTACTTTTTTAAAGCTACCATAACCATTATCGTAAGCTTCTTTTTCAATTACACAACTAAGCCAGTCATTTAAGTAAATTTCACTATCATCAACTATAGTAAATGTTAAGTCTTTATCTTTGCTTAGAGTTTTTTTAGAATCGACTAAAGTTAAGGTATTATCTTTTACTTCATATTTGCCTTTTATAGTTATCATACTATCGCACCTGTTATATAAAAATTCATAAGTTTTATCCTCATTAATAGTTAAAATAGATGGGGTATCTTCGGAAATATTTCCCTCGGCTTTATCGGTATAAGTAACAATATAAGTTCCTTTAGAAGTAAAATCTTTATTTTCTTCATTTTCGGTAGTAGATGGGTTATTATCTTTAAATAGTTTATCTTTACATAAATAGAAAATACCAAAATCTAATAAACTGACTATAATAGCGGTGATAATAATAGTAATAATTTGTTTTTTCATTAAAGTTCTCCTTTCATTTTTAATTATAACATATGAGAACTTATTAGTAAATTTAAGATTTTTTGTACATAAAATTATTAGGTTATCATATAATATTTATATAATTATTATATATAAATGCTTGACATTTTATATAATAATTGTTATTATTTAATTAGAAAGAGAGGTAATATTATGGAATCTTTAACAACTGCTATTAGTGTTCAAGTAAATAAGGAAGATAAAGAACAAGCAACTAAAATATTACAAAAATTAGGTGTTTCTATGAGTGGTTTAATTAATATGATGCTAAAACAAGTAATATTAAGGAAAAGTATTCCATTTGATATATCACTTCCGAAAGAAGAAGATAATCTTCATAAATATTTTAGCGAAGAAGAACTTGAAGAAACTGCTAAGGAACTTGCTTATATTAAAACTCATTTGAAAGAATATAAAAAGAATAATAATTGGAATGATTTAAAAAAGGAATTATTTCCTAATGACGAAGTATGAAATAATATATTCTAGCAATTTCAAAAGAGGGTTAAAAAAATTAAAAAAGCAAGGTAAAGATTTAAAAAAATTAGACGAAGTAGTGGAAATGTTATCAAGAGGAGAAAAATTAGAGCCTAAATATAAGGATCATGCTTTATATGATGATAAAAGGTATAAAGGTTGTAGAGATTGTCATATTGAACCAGATTGGATACTTATATATCAATATTTAAAAGACGAAATAGTCTTATTGCTTGTAAATACTGGTTCACATAGTAATATATTAGATAAATAGGAGGAAATCTTCTATTTTTTTATAATTTAAGAGGTAAATAAGAGGTGAAAAATTAAATAATATGAATAAAACTCCCTAAAGTAGGGAGTTTGTTTATAAAATGGCGCCTGATGTAGGACTCGGACCTACGACCTAACGGTTAACAGCCGTGCGCTCTACCGACTGAGCTAATCAGGCATTGCTATTTAATTATATAAGTTATTATATCTAAAGTCAAGAAAAATATGCCAAAAATTTGTAAAATTAATGCTATTTATTCATCTAAATCGTTAAATAGTTCTTTAATATCAATTTCTAAGACATCAGCGAAACGCCAAAGGGTGCCTAAACTGAATGTTTGTTTATATTTAGGACTTTCGATATTCATAATAAAACCCTCACTATAATTACAAAGTCTAGCGAATTTAACTACTGAAAGTTTTTTTAGTTTACGTTGTTTCTTAATATTTTGACCAACTAAATAATATATATAATTTTCATCTTTTATTTTTTTCATTAGATTTACTCTCTTGATTTTAATTCTATCATTTATTAGAGTGATAAAACTCACCTATTAAGTGAGATTATTGGTTTTTATTTATGAAATAATTATTTTATAGAGAGTAGGTAATAATTATGCGTAAATTTAATCCCGAAAAAGAATTAAATAAAATCCAAAAAGGAAATAAAAATAAAATAATATTATTTGTAGTATTATTAATAGTAGTTTCAATAGTAAGTTATTCTTTTGCATTATATCAAGTAAGATATAATAAACAAATAATATATACAACAGTAGAGCCATTCTATAATAAAGATATGCAATTAGCAGTTTATGTAGATGATAGTAAACAAGATAAATTTCCTGATAAAAGTAAATATTATTTTGATAAAGTAGTATGTGATAATAATAGTTATTATGAATTTGACACTGAAAATTGGGAGTTAATGTTAAAAACCAATCATCAAGATAAATGTAATATATATTTTACTAAAAATTATCGAGATAAAAGTGGAGCAAATACTCCCGAATTATATCAAGGATTAATACCAATATATTTTAATGAAGCAAATGAGATGTTAATAGCAGATGTAGAGAAAGAATGGTATGATTATGATAAACATAATTGGGGGAATGCAGTACTTATTGATAATGAAGATGAACAAATAAGGAACAAGTTTTATAAAGAAGATGGGACATTAAAAGCAAATGAAAAAATAACTGAAGAAGATGTTTTACAAATGTATGTATGGATACCAAGATATAAATATGAGTTATTTAATGCAGTAGCAGGAGAAACAGCAGAAGAACAAATGATAAATATAAAATTTGAAAGAGGAACAAATAGTACAGGAGATATAGAATGTACGTACAAAAATTTAAATAATGGAACAATAGAAGAGAAATGTTTAAATAAAGAAGGAAAAGAAGCAAGCAATGGGGAATGGTATACCCATCCAGCATTTACTTTTGGTAATACTGAACTATCTGGAATATGGGTAGGAAAATTTGAACCAAGTGAAAAAAACAATGGAACATCTGATAAGGTTAATATATCAAATGCTCCAATAACAGATATAACTATATTACCTAATAAAGTATCAACGACAAATAGAAAAGTAAGTATTATGTTTCAGGCTGTTCGTGGTATTGAAACTGTTAATATATATAATCTGAATTCTGATGAAATAGATACACATATGATGAAAAATATCGAATGGGGAGCAGTAGCTTACCTTTCACAATCGATATATGGAATATTTAGTAAAACTGAAGATGGTACAATTTCATGTTCACTTGATAACAATGAAACTATTCAAACTTGTCGTGTTTGGATTAACAACAATACCCATGGTAATTATGATGGAACTATTACAGGGTGTAGTGGAACACAAGCTGATGATGCAGAAAAGGTGTATCAAAATTCATGTAATGGAGGAATAACATGGAATAATGGCGGTGCGAAATCTTCTACTACAGGAAATTTATATGGAATATATGATATGGCTGGAGGAATGTGGGAATTTTTAATGGGTAATATGGTTGATACTAATGGAAATTTTTATGATAGTTCAGCTGGATTTGTAGAAATACCGGATGAAACTCAAGTAGGATATCCAGATCCTAAATACTATGATAGTTATGAATATGGTAGTAGTGAAACAATACATTATCGTGGACATTTAGGAGACGCTACTAGAGAGACCTTAAAGACTTATGGCATTGATGGAGGTGCATGGGATAGCGGTACTGCACGTTTTCCTTATGGTACTAGCTCTTGGTTCTCTCATAGTTCTAGTGCTCGGGAAGGATCTCACGCCGGAATCTTTGCATTCTCTCGGAGTACTGGTGGAGCATTAAGTCATACTTCGTTTCGTGTTGTCTTAACACAACAAGATGGAGAAGAGTAGTTCTTCTCTTTTTAAATGTTCTTAAATATAGTTATACTTCATACATTTAATATGTAAGGAGGATTTCGTAACAATTATTATGAACGGACTATCTAATAATGAAGTTAGTATGAGTCGTAAGAAGTATGGTAGTAATGAAATAATAAGAACAAATAAAAATAGTTTTATTCACTTACTTTTAGAATCTCTAGGAGATCCTATTATAAAGATATTACTTATAGCATTAGCTATTAAAGTAGTAGTATTATTTGAATATTTTGATTGGTTTGAAACTATAGGAATTTTAATTGCTATTTTTTTAGCATCTTTTATTTCGAGTATTAGTGAATATGGTAGTGAAAAAGCTTTTACAAGATTACAGGAAGAAGCGAGTCGTACTACTTGTAAAGTAAAAAGAAATGGTGTTATAGAAGAGATATTAGAAAAAGATGTCGTAGTTGGTGATATTGTTATTTTAAATGCGGGTGATAAAGTACCAGCGGATGGTTATTTAATAAAGGGTAATTTATCAGTAAGTGAAAAAGACTTAAACGGGGAAAGTAAAGAGATTAAAAAAACTAGTACTAATAGTGAGATAAATATTAGAGAAGAAACTATGATATATCGTTCATCTATTATTTATGATGGAGAAGCCATAATGAAAGTAACTGCTGTGGGTACTAGTACAACCTATGGTAAATTAGCTTTAGAAATTCAAGAAAAAGAACCAGATAGTCCTTTAAAAATCCGCTTAAGAGGTTTAGCTAAATTTATTAGTAAAATTGGTTATGTGGGGGCGGCTTTAGTTACGATTTCCTATTTATTTTCCAAGATAGTTATTGATAATAATTTTAATCCTACTTTAATAATGGGAACTTTATCTAATTTTCAAGTAATGTTTAGTTATTTAATATATGCTTTAACTTTAGTAGTTACCGTAATAGTAGTAGCAGTACCTGAAGGACTTCCGATGATGATTACTTTAGTATTATCTTCTAATATGAAAAGAATGTTAAAAGAACATGTTTTAGTAAGAAAGTTAGTAGGGATAGAAACGGCGGGGAGTTTAAATGTGTTACTTACGGATAAAACAGGAACAATTACGGAAGGTAATTTAAGAGTAACTAATTTTATAGATACTAATTTTATTGTTTATAAAAATTTAAAGGGGATAAGCGACGTTAAATACTTAGATATTTTAAATACTTCATTATCTTATAACAATTCTAGTAGTATAGCATTAGATGGTAGTGTTATTGGTAGTAATCAAACGGATAAGGCTTTACTTTCTTTTGTCGGTATTAATAAAGGTAGTAAAAAAATAATAAGTAAAGAAACTTTTAATAGTAGTAAAAAATATAGTAGTGTTACAATAGAAGGTAATATCACTTATTTTAAAGGAGCTCCAGAGGTACTAATACCTAAATGTAGTTATAGCTATAATTCTTTAACTAAGAAACGGATAGATAGAGAAAAGGTAAATCAAACAATTAATTATTATGCTTCTAGAAATGCAAGAGTTTTAGTATTAGCGATGAAAGATAATTATGTAGCAGGTAGCTTAGATAATTTAACTTTTTTAGGGATTATTGTTATTGAAGATGAAATAAGAAAAGAAAGTTATGATGCTGTTAAGACAATTAAGGGAGCAGGTATTAATGTAATTATGGTTACCGGAGATGCTTTGTTAACAGCAAAGGAGATTGCTAAAAGAGTAGGGATAATTTCAAGTGAAAAAGATATTGCGATTACAAGCACAGATTTAGCTAAATTAACGGATGAGGAAATAATAAAGATTTATCCTAATTTAAAGGTTATTGCTAGAGCGCTTCCAAGTGATAAGAGTAGGTTAGTAAAAGTTTTAGAAAGTAGTAATCTTGTGGTAGGGATGACGGGGGACGGAGTAAACGATGCACCGGCTTTAAAGAAAGCAAATGTCGGTTTTGCCATGGGTAGTGGAACCGAGGTTAGTAAGGAGGCTTCGGATATTGTAATCTTAGATGATAATATTGCTTCTATTTCGAAAGCGATTCTTTATGGAAGAACGATATTTAAAAGTATAAGAAAATTTATAATTTACCAATTAACTGTTAATATGGCCGCTTTAGTAGTAGCGATTATCGGACCTTTAATTGGGGTATCAACACCAGTTACGATTATTCAAATGTTATGGATTAATATGATTATGGATACATTTGCGGGGGTAGCATTTTCTTTTGAACCACCACTTGAAGAATATATGAGTGAACCTCCTAAAGATAAAGATGAACCAATAATGTCTTCTTATATGTTAAGTCAGATAATATTTACAGGAGCTTATTCCAGTATTTTATGTATTTTATTTTTAAAACTTCCGATATTTAAAATGTTTATAAGAAGTGAGAGTGAATACTTTATGACCGCTTATTTTGCTTTATTTATCTTTATTGGAATATTTAATGCCTTTTCTGCTAGGACGACAAGATATAATTTACTAGCTAATTTATTACAAAATAAAGTATTTTTAACAATATTTTGTATGATTAGTATAGTTCAAGTATATTTAATTTATTTTGGAGGAGATTTATTTAGAACTTATGGTTTATTACCTTTAGAATTAATCTTTGTAACAATACTTGCTTTTAGTGTGGTTCCTATAGATTTTATAAGAAAACGTTTACTTAAATATTTTAAGATAAAAAGAGTAGTGTAAAATAAAAAATTAACTGGTGTCAAATTGTCACCAGTTAATTTTACTCATTTAAAGAAACATTTTAAAAAGTATATCTATAATTCTTTTTTAATAATACAAAATTTTTGTAATTTTAGTATTGTATAATTTAATGTTCCTTTACAAATATATAATATCATATAATATTTTTATTTTCAATAACTTTTTTGCAAAAAATAACTTGTTATTTGTTGTAAACAAGAGTATAATTATCTATAGGAGTATTCTATGTGAGTGCTACCTCCTTTCTTTCTTATTTTATTCTTCTATTGAAAGGAGGAGTACATGATGAA
>CANRME010000057.1 GCA_947631655.1 uncultured Bacilli bacterium
CAAAATGATTTAAAAAATAAATATCAATTTTTTAAATCATTAGTAGAAATAAATAGTATGTTTGGAGATAATCAAGACTTTGTAAGACAAGTAAAAAATGAATTATTTACGAATAAAATATATGTTTATACCACAAAAGGTGATATTATAGAATTACCAAAAGGTTCCACACCGATTGATTTTGCGTATAAAATTCATACTGATATAGGTAATACTATGGTAGCGGCGATTGTAAATGATGAATGTGTGGCATTAGATTATCAGTTAAAAAGTAAAGATAGAGTAAAAATTATAACGGATGTATTAGCGTATGGACCAAGAATTGATTGGGTAGATAAGGCTTATACATCATATGCAAAAAAAAGAATTAGAGAATTTAATAAAAAATAGAAAGGAAAAATTATATGAATAAAAATTATATTCCAAATACTTGGAAAGACTTAAATACACATTATTTAAAAGCACTGGATACTAAATGGTATAAATTATTAGTAAAATTACAAAACTTATTATCAGTAGAAACTGTAAAATTTTATGAAAAAAGGGGAATAGATACAATTCATTTACCAATTACAACCGGATCTATATCTAGTCCAATGGGGCGAGGTAGTGATTCTTCACCTGTTAAAATAAATTTAGAAGGAGTTGAGACATATCTTGCTGATTCTATGCAATTCTTATTAGAATATGGATGTCGTTTAACTGAAAAAGGAGTTTATTATATTATGCCTTCTTTTAGAGGTGAAAAAGCAGATGAAAGACATTTATGCCAATTTTATCATAGTGAGGCAGAAATAAAAGGAGATTTAAATGATGTTATATCATTAGTTGAAAAGTATATAAAGCATTTATCAAAGCAAATTATCAAAAAGTTAGGTAATGAATTAGAAACAATGGTAGGGGATATTTCTCATATAGTTAAAATAGCAAATTATAAAGGTCATTTCCCTAGAATAACATTTGATCAAGCTGAAGAAAAATTAAAATTACATCATGGTGAAGATATAACTAAGTATATCGAGTATCATAAAGGATGGAGAAATATTACTACTGAAGGTGAGCATGAAATAATGAAATTATATGACGGAGTAGTATGGATTACAAATTATGATATATTATCTGTTCCTTTTTATCAAAAGTATGATACAAAAATTAAGGGAACTACAAAGAATGCCGATTTGTTAATGGGAATAGGTGAGACTGTAGGTTGTGGTGAAAGACATAGTAATTATGAAGAAATTATAGATTCATTAAAATTTCATGAAGTTCCAATTTATGAATATAAATGGTATGTTAATTTAAAAAAAGAAAAGCCTTTAAATACCGCTGGTTTTGGTATGGGAACAGAAAGATTTCTAATGTGGGTGCTAAAATGTGATGATATAAGAAATATGCAAATATGTCCGCGTTTTAATGGTCAAAATATAATACCTTAGGAGGTGCGTTTTTGTGAAAGAAACTATTGATAATATAAGTAAAACCTTTAACGAATTTTTTAACGATAAAGATTATGTAGAAGAAAAAAATGTGATGATATCTTCTAATATAGATAGAAGTGTAACTTATATAGGTTCGGCAATAAGTGTGTTAAAGCCTATATTATTAAATGGAGATATTAATGAAAATGGAAATTTTATAGTTCAAAGAGCGATTAGAACAAGAGCGTTAAAAAATATAAATATTCCCAAAAAAACAGAATGGTCATCATATTTTGATGCTTTGGGAGTTTTAGTTAATTATAATAGATTAGAAGATATAATAAATAATGTTATTAATTTTTTGCATTATGAAATAGATATTACATTAGATGATATATTATTTAGAGTATCTACACTGGATTTAGATTTAATTAAAGCAATCAAAAATATGAATTATGGGATAAAAGTGGAATATGATACTAGAAGTCCGGATTATTATAGACATAAATATGGATTGCAAGATTATGGGATTTATGGAAGAAATTTAAATATTGCAATTAAAGATCCAAAATTAGGAGAATATAAGGATATTGGCAATATTATAATAATTGAGAATAGAGAGCATAAATATGGTGTTGAATTTGCTGCTGGTATTAATGCTATAATTATGAGAAAAGAAGGATTAGAAACGTCGATAGATGCATCATCAATTTCGGACATCATTAATTTAAATTCTGAATCTAAATATAAATTTGCCGATTGCGTTTCTGTAGTGTCACATTTGGCGTATGAGAATATAGAAAGATTATCAAAAGAAAAAAAATATAGAAGTTCAATTTATTTATATAGAAAATATTTAAGAGCTTTGAAAGAGTGGGCAAATCTTCTAAATATATCTAATGATGAATTATTAAATATTATAGAAAAATATTTATTACTGGAGTATAATAGCTTTAACTCGCAAACATTATCATATAATTTAAAGTTAAATTAGAAATGGGGGAATTTGATTATGAGTAATGTAAGAAGCAAAAAAATGGAAGAAATAGTGAATTATTGTAGGCAGTATGGTTTTATATTTCAAGGTAGTGAAATATATGGAGGTTTAGCAAATACTTGGGATTATGGACCTTTAGGAGTTAGATTAAAAAATAATATCAAAGATTCATGGAGATATCACTTTATCCAAAATATGGCAAATAGTTTTGAATTAGATGCTGATATCTTAATGAATCCGAAAGTTTGGGAAGCATCTGGTCATGTAAGTTCGTTTTCTGATCCATTAGTTGATTGTAAGGAATGTAAAACAAGACATAGGGCGGATAACTTAATAGATGGTTTTGATCCCGATGCTCATGCTGATGGGATGAGTAAAGAACAAATGAATGAATATATAAAAGAACATAAAATACCTTGCCCTAAATGTGGAAAATCTAACTTTACAGAAATAAGAGATTTTAATTTAATGTTTGAAACTAATCGTGGGGTAATCAAAGATGATAAAAGTATTGTATATTTAAGACCAGAAAATGCTCAAGGAGAGTATGTAAATTATTTAAATGTATTGAGAGCAATGAGGGCAAGTTTACCATTTGCTATAGGACAAATAGGGAAAGCTTTTAGAAATGAAATAACACCAGGTAACTTTACGTTTAGAACAATAGAATTTGAACAAATGGAATATCAAGTTTTTTGTAAGCCAGGTAATGATGAAGAACTATATGAATATTTTAAAGAATATGCTAAAAAATATTTTATGTCATTAGGGATACCTGAAGATAAATTAAGATATCATGATCATGAGAAATTAGCACACTATGCAAAGAAAGCATGTGATATAGAGTATTTATTTCCATTTGGATGGGGAGAAATAAATGGTACACATAATAGAACAGATTTTGACTTAACTCAACATCAAAAATTTTCGAGAAAAAAATTAGAATATTTTGATCAAAAAAGTAATGAAAAATATATTCCATACATAATTGAATCAACAGTGGGAGCTGATCGTTTATTTTTAGCGTTAATATGCGAATCTTTAAAAACTGAAGAATTAGCAAATGGGGAAACAAGAGATGTGTTAAAAATTAATCCAAATTTAGCTCCAATTAAATTCTCGATTCTTCCTTTAGAAAAGAAAAAACATTCTGAAAAAGCAATTTCACTTTATCAAAAATTGCAACAATATTATATGTGTACTTATGATGAAGCAGGAAATATGGGAAAAAGGTATAGAAGAAGTGATGCCATAGGAGTTCCATATTCAATTTGTGTTGATGATGCTACTTTAGAAAAAGATACTGTAACAATAAGGGATAGAGATACTATGAAACAAATAGTTGTTCCTACTGATGAAATTACAGATGTTGCAGAAGATAAACTAATTTTAAGGAAAAGATTAAAATGAAAAAAATTATACCATCAAAATTAAGAAAAAAAGATAGTATTATGGTAATAGCACCATCTAGAAGTTTATCTATAATAAGTGAGGAAAATATAAAACAAGCTAAGAAAACTATTGAGAAAATGGATTACAATGTTTTTATAGCTAAAAATGCTTATAAAAATAATGAAACATATAATTGCGCTAGTATTGAAGATAGAATTAACGATTTACATGCGGCATTTAAAGATAAAAGTATTAATTGTATTTTAACTGCAATAGGTGGGTATAATTCTAATCAAATTTTAAATTATATTGATTATGATTTAATAAGAAAAAACCCTAAAATTATATGTGGATTTTCTGATATAACCGCCTTACTTAACGCTATTTATGCTAAGACGGGATTAATTACCTATTATGGTCCACACTTTTCGACCTTTGGTATGAAAAAAGGTTTAGAGTATACTAAAGAAAATTTTATAAAATGTTTAACAAGTGAACAATTCAATATAAATTGTGCTAAAGAATATAGTGATGATGCATGGTATTTAAATCAAAATAAACGTAAGTTTATTGCAAATGATGGAATAAAAGTTATAAATTATGGTAAAGCTTCTGGTACAATATTAGGCGGTAATTTAGATACTTTTAACTTATTAATTGGAACAGATTATATGCCTAGAGATGATGAAATAATTTTGTTTATAGAAGATGATGCTTTATCTGGGGACCATTTTATAAATGATTTTGATCGAGATTTAGAATCTTTACTTCAAACAGATATGTTGAAAAAAATTAAGGGGATAGTAGTAGGAAGAGCTCAGCTTGTATGTGAAATGAATGATAAAAAATGGATTGAACTGTTTTCAAATAAAAAGCAATTAAAAAATATACCAATAGTTTTTAATGCTGATTTTGGACATACTACACCTATCTTTACTTTTCCAATTGGTGGGACGTGTGAAATGGATATTAATAAAAACGAAATATCCATAAAGATATTAAATCATTAGAGGATTATATGCTTGAACAAATAAGAAATGATAATTATATTTTAGAAATGTATAAAAAAATAGAAATATATGAAAATGACCATTATGCTCCAGCATATCATAGTAAAGTTCATGCTTTTAATGTAACAAAATTAATAAAAGAAATTTTATCATTAACAACAAGTAATCTTCAACTAATTGAGAATGCCGAAATAGCGGGCTTACTGCATGATTTGGGATGTTACAAGGGAAAGGAAGATCACGAGAAACGAAGTTATGAAATAGCAAAGAAATATCTGGAAGAAAACAGAATTATATTAAAATACCATAATGAAGTTTTACAAGCAATAAGAAATCACAGAAATGATTTTTGTTCAAATAATCTCATCTTAAGAGCATTAGTATTATCTGATAAATTAGATATTACAAAAGAACGAATCAGTAAATTTGGAATGGATATAATAGGTATGCGGCAACTCCAACACATTTATGATGTGGTAGTTGATTTGCAAAATGATATTTTTATCGTAAATTTTTTAACAGATGAAAACATAGATATAAATGAATTACTAGAAAAATATTCTTTTATGAAAAAAGTTTTTTTAAGCATTAAAGCATATGCTAATTTCATAAATTTAGATTATATGATTAAAATTAATAATAAATGTTTAGAGGAGTATTATGAAAAGGGATTTAGAGGCAAATTATTGGAAAAAGCAATTAAAAATATATGATTTATTGCCATATAAAAATAGTGAAAAATATTTATCTTGGCAACCAGCAAGATGGTCATCTAATGGTGCAGTGATTACAGAAATATTATCTAATATTACAAAGATAAATACTATTTGTGAATTAGGGGCAGGATCTGCGGCATTTTCACTGGAAATGTTTAGACAAAATAAAGATTTGAAGATTTCAGCAATAGATAAATCTAAAATAGCTTCAAAATATGGCAGAAAAATAGCTAAAGATATGAATATTCCTATCGATTATAAAGTTTGTGATTTTTTTAAAATCAAAAATAAAACTACATATGATTTTGTTTTAAGCTTAGGAGTTATTGAACATTTTAACGTTAATGATAGAAAGAAATTTATACAAAAATGTATAGATATGAGTAATAAGTATATATTTATTGCTATACCAAATCAAGAATCTATAATATTTAAAAGTTATGTTAGATGGTGTAATAAAAATAATAATAATTATGAAGAAGATCATGAAAAATTTAACCTAAATGATTTATTATGTTTAATTAAGGAATATAAATTAAAGCCAATTATGACAGGTGGGTTTCAAGTGTATTTATCAGAAAGTGATTTTTTAGAAGATACAGTGAAGGAAAATAAAAAGTATATTGATAAATTAAAGAAATGTTTAATAAAGCAAGATAAAGCGATTGGTGAGAAATTTCCAAATTATAATTTTAAAATGGAAGATATTCCATCCATGACTAAAGCAGAATTAAGTCTTTCAAAGGAAGAAAGAATTGAAATGTCTTTTATGTCATATATTTTGTGTGAAAAAGTGTAGATTATTTAAAAAAATTGTGATATACTATAAATAGATATTGAAAAGCGATGACGGGTGTGGAAAACCAAGAGCTATATTTTAAAGAGATTCATATTATGAATAAAGTAAGGTGGAACAGCGAAATTTTATCGCCCTTACAATACCCATAATATGTTTTTTTATAGGAGGAGAAAGTAAAGAAATGAAAAAAGATTTAACAATGGAAGAATTGGTTAATATTTGTAAACAATATGGGTTTATATTTCAAGGTAGTGAAATATATGGAGGTTTAGCAAATACTTGGGATTATGGTCCTTTAGGAGCTAGGTTAAAAAATAATATCAAAGATTCATGGAGAAATTACTTTATAAGAAAAAGAAGAAATGCTTATGAAATAGATGCTGATATTTTAATGAATCCTAAAGTTTGGGAAGCATCAGGTCATATAAGTTCGTTTTCTGATCCACTAGTTGATTGTAAGGAATGTAAAACAAGACATAGGGCAGATAACTTAATAGATGGTTTTAATCCCGATGCTCATGCTGATGGGATGAGTAAAAAACAAATGAATGAATATATAAAAAATCATGAAATACCTTGTCCTAAATGTGGAAAATCTAATTTTACAGAAATAAGAGATTTTAATTTAATGTTTGAAACAAATCGTGGAGTAATCAAAGATGATAAAAGTATTGTTTATTTAAGACCAGAAAATGCTCAAGGAGAGTATGTAAATTATTTAAATGTTAAAAGAACAACTAGAAGTAATTTACCATTTGCTATAGGACAAATAGGGAAAGCTTTTAGAAATGAGATAACACCAGGTAACTTTACATTTAGAACAATAGAATTTGAACAAATGGAATATCAAGTTTTTTGCAAACCAGGAAATGATGAAGAACTATATGAATATTTTAAAGAATATGCTAAAAAATATTTTATGTCATTAGGGATACCTGAAGATAAATTAAGATATCATGATCATGAGAAATTAGCACACTATGCAAAGAAAGCATGTGATATAGAGTATTTATTTCCATTTGGATGGGGAGAAATAAATGGTACACATAATAGAACAGATTTTGATTTAACCCAACATCAAAAATTTTCGGGCGAATCAATGATGTATATAAGTCCAGATAACAATGAAAAATATATTCCATACATAATTGAATCAACAGTGGGAGCCGATAGATTAACATTAGCAATTTTGTTTAATTCTTATTGTAAGGAAGAATTAGAAAATGGTGATGTAAGAGAAGTTATGAAATTTAATCCAAAATTAGCACCATATAAGGTTGCCATTTTACCTTTAATAAAAAAGGTCCATAGTCAAAAAGCTCAAGAGTTATTTGAATTATTAACTAATTATTTTGATGTTTCTTATGATGATGCCGGTTCTATTGGAAAAAGATATAGAAGACAAGATATTTATGGAACACCATTTTGTATAACTGTCGATAATGATACTTTAGAAAAAAATACGGTAACCATAAGAAATCGGGATACTATGAAACAAGAAACTATTAATATAGATGAGATAAAAAATTTCGTTGAAAATAATTTGTAAAAAATTAAATATGTTTTAAGATACTTCAATATGCAAGTATCTTTTTTAAAGTATAATAGTATTGATAAATGTTTAGAACTAATAATATTAAAATTTTTTCAAATATTTTCACCAAATAGGTAAATAAACATACTTTATATTAGGTGATAAACATGAATTATAAGGTTGTAATTGATCCTGGACATGGAGGTATCGGTTAAATCCAAAAATAGAAGAAATGACTATTTTGGTAAGTAAATACAAGAGTTTAAGGT
>CANRME010000058.1 GCA_947631655.1 uncultured Bacilli bacterium
ACGGTTTTACCCGAGGAATCATTTCCTATTCCTAACTACCAAAGTAGTAATTATTTAAGTTCTAACTTATTTCCACCTACCATAAGCTCTCTATCTAGAAACACTAAATAATCTCGTCTTTGATTAACGTTTCTACCTAAATTTTATTACTTTAATTAATAACTGTCAAGTTATTTCCTTTTATTTTCACTTAGAAGTTCCATATCAACAGTCATATATTTAATACGTTCTAAAATTCTTTTAATTTTTATTTCTTCATCACTAAAATTATTATTCGTTTTAAAATGTCTTTCAAGTTCTTCTAAAGTTAAATTGGAAGTAAAAAAGGTCGGCTTATAGTTTTCCATTCTCTCTTGTAAGATAGAAGCTAATACTTCATCTCTACTCCATTCCGTTACCTTTTCGGCTCCAATATCGTCGATAAGTAGTAAGTCGACATCCAAAAGATACGCAATTTCATCCCCAAAACTATCAAAATCACTTTTTAAGTTTCTTAATAAACTAGGTAAATAAACAATTTTACATCTAGCTCCCTTTTTCTTAAGTTCATTAAATAACGCCGCGATGATATAAGTTTTCCCACAACCAAAAGGACCATGTAAATATAATCCTTTTTGTACTTTCGTAATATCAAAATCATCATAGAATTTCTTTATCCAAGTAAGAACTTCTTTCCGTTTTTTATCCGTTACATCTAATTCTTTAAAAGAAGCACTTTCTAATTCTTTGGAAGCTGTTTTAGCATTCTTTAGTTTCTCATTCATTTCTTTTTTATAATGGCATTCTTGATAAGAAGCAACAATTCTTACCCCATCAAAAGAAGGATTCATGAAACATCCTTGTACCCTATTTTTACAAAAATTTAATCCTTTACAATGGGGACAATTATTTTGTTCTATAGCACAATCTTCTAAAGTACTAGTATATTTCATTGCTATTTTAGGTGATACTCCTAAATTACTTGCTACTTCCCTAAATTTAATATCTTTTAAAGCTTCTTTAAAAGAAGACTCCAAATCACCTGTTTTGTCTACTATCATTTTTTCCATTTTTATCACCTAAACTCTTTAAACATATCTTCTAATTCTTGTAGTTCTTCTTTACTCATTTCTTCTTTTTCATATTCTTTATTAAACCATACTGGTTTTTCTTCCGGATGTTTTACGTTAGTTTTAACAGCAATCCGTTTAGCATATTTCTTTTGTTCTTTCTCTGCAATCGCCATTGCTTCTGGTGCAGTTTCAATCCCCGCTCTTTTCCATTGACTAGCGATGGCATTTATAAAGTTTTCATTTAATTTATTATTATTAATTTTTAAAACATAATCAATTAAGACATTTACCACCGCTGGGTTTAATTTAGTATCTAAAAGAAGACTTTCAATTATTTTTAAATCTCTTTTACTAGGAATACTTCCTTTTTGTTTATGTCTTAAAAAATCATAAGGTGTCGTATTTTCAAAAACATAAATAATCTTTGCGCGATTAGATTTTTCTCCCACCGGTGTTTTTAAGTATTCTGGTTGTTTTCGATAAATCAAAGTCGGAAGCCGACCATCATGGGCATATTGATAATATTTACGAGCTTCAATCCGTAATGCTTTTTTATCAATAAAACCATTTTCATTAACAACATTTCTAAGTAAATCCGTAAGTTGCATTTCATCAAAACCATACACAAACGCTAAATTATTAATTAAATCCCTTACTTGTTTTTTTAGCGCTTTCTCATTAATTATACCTTTAGGTAAAGCATTAATAATCATATCAAAATCAATTTTTTCTTCGACTAAAGGAACACCTTTTTCTTTATCTCTAATGTCAAATTCCGGAATCGTATCACTACTTTCATAAACTTCATTTATTTTTTTCGAAATATCTTCATAATCAGTTAAATCAAATTTAACACTTTCATATTCTAATTTTAAACTTTCATATTCAGTTTTACCAATATTATTATATAAAACAATATTAAATATTGGATGATTAAAAAAATCTATAGCACTTAAAGGGGAATATAACTCATATATATAGCTACCTACTTCACCTGCTTTATAATACGTTTTTAAAAGTCCTACCGCTTCTAAAGCTTCTCTTCCTTTTTTAATACTATTAAGATCCGTTTTCATAATCGTCATCAAATGATGATGATGATAATCTTTACTTAAAATTTCTAATTTGTCTAAATCACGCCATAAGGTAAAATATAAACTTACTGCTAATGGCCCAATAAGGGGTTCATATAAAGTAATAACATTATTTTTATCTATTTCTGTAAGTATTCCTTTATTAATAACCATATAAATATCGGCCGGAAGTAATGTAACTATACTCATATGAATTCCTCCTACTACTAATATTATAAAAAAATAAAATCTAAATAGCAATTATTATTTAGATTTTAAGGTTTTAAAATAAGCGAGATATAATCCTGTAAATAGAAAACTATCATCGTCCCCGCTATTAAAAATGGTCCATAAGGTATCTCGCGCGCTTTATTTTTAAATATGATGTAAAATGCATAAGGAAAAGCCATTAACGAACCTACTACTAAAGCAACGAAAGATAGTTGTACTCCTAATATAACCCCGATAAAAAATGAAAGTTTAATATCTCCTCCCCCTAAGGATTCTCTTTTCATAACTTTATCTCCCACTAATTTAATAATATACATAAAAGCAAAAACGATAAGACCAGATAACAAAGATAATACCATAACTTTAAAACCAAAATAATACCATTTAAATCCTAAAATAAGTATTGATGCTACTACTAAAGGTTCATCTAAAATAATATAGTATTTTAAATCACTAACAAAGATTATTAAAAGTAAGCCCGAAATTATCATCATCGCAATAAGTTCATAAGACATACCATATACTAAATAAGCAATTCCAAATAAAAGACCACTAGCTATTTCGATTGTAGGATAAAGGTAAGATAACTTTTTACCGCATTTATGACACTTTCCTTTTAAAAAGACAAAGCTTAAAACTGGTATTAATTCATACCATTTTAAAACATGTCCACATTCTTCACAATGACTTCTTGGAGTAATAATAGATTCCCCTTTCGGCATCCGCATTCCCACAACTAAGAAGAATGACCCAAATAACATACCAACAATTATATAAAAGAAAACCATTTAAAACCCTCCTAAATTTGTGTACTCATTTCTTGATAGAATTTAAACATTGGGATAACTACCGCAATTAGGATAAATCCAACTATTACTGCTAAAGAAACAATTAATACTGGTTCAATTAAACTCTTAATACTTTCAATCATAGCGTGATGTTGAGTTTGATAATATTCACTAACTCGTCCCATCATTTCTGCAAGTTGTCCTGTTGATTCACCGGTAACGATCATAAAATATGCGACATCTGGCACCGCCCAATGATCTTTAAAAGCTTCACTAATTTTTTCTCCTTTAGCAATATTATTAATGGTATTAAACATTATTTCTTTATATATTTCATTATTAGTTATCTTACTTAAAATATCAATAGTTTCCGTAATAAAGACATTATTTTTAAGTAAAGAGGCAAAAGTTTTCGTAAATATCGTTATCTCGTTATAAATTATAATATTACCTACAACTGGTATATGCATTACTATCATTTGTACTAAACGTCTGAATGCTTTAATCTTTTTATACATAAAAATTAACACTACTAATACTGCAATAATTCCTAATAAAATATAGACAATATTCATTTGTAAGAAATTACTTAAATTTAATAAAAATAAGGTTAATCCAGAAACTTCGACATCCAATTGTGCATATATATCGACAAATTGCGGAACAATATATAACATAATAAAAGTAATAACTGCTAAAGCAAATATCATAACTACGGTTGGATAAGTCATTGCACTAATCATTTGTTTTTTAGTTTTTTCAATTTCATTATAATAGTTTGCCATATCATCAAGAGTTTCTTCTAATCCTCCCGTTGCTTCAGCGGCTTTAATCATATTAATTAAAAGATTTGGAAAAACCGTACCTTGTTTTTCCATTGCTTTAGAAAAACTTTCTCCCATAGTAAGCTCATAAGCTAAAGACTCCATAGTTCTTTTTTTAGCTTTATCTTTACCCATTTGGTTAATTAAAATTTTAACCGCATCAGTTAAGGTAATACCAGCTTTAATATATGTTGATAATTGGGTTAACCAGAAAATTAAATCTTTAGTTTTCCATTTTTTAGTACCAAAAGACCCTTCACCATAAACAAAGTTAATCCAAGGACTAGTTTCAATACTATAAACATCATACCCTTCATTTACTAAGTATGAGTTAACATCTGTCTTTGAAAAAGCACTAAATCTTTCTTTAACTAATTTACCCGTAGGACTTTTCGCCGTATAAATATACACTAAAGTTTTCTTATTAGCTTTCGTATCTTCATTAGCTAATTCCCTTTGCAAAGCATGTTTCTTATTATTTAAAAGTTCTTGTTGTTTTGCACTAATTGGTTTTACTTTAACTTCTTTAATATTTTTATAAGGATTATTTTTAACTGTACTTTTATAAATAGTATCAACGCTCTTCGAAGAAGCATCAAATAAAGATTTTAAAGGCGCATATATGCCATTTAAAAATCCTAAATAAGCGTGTTTAAAAACTAAGATTATACTTAAGAATATATCTGTTAAAATACCGGTCTTAGCCATTATAACACCACGCTTTCTTTTACCCCTTTAGCTTATCTATATATGATTATATCATATAAATTAATTAGTAGGCAAATAAAATATTTTACAACATAAAATAAAGTGAAAGGAAAATTATTATGTATCCAGAAGTAATTAGAAATACCTTAACTTTACCGAAAATTTTAGGAGGCATAAGTAAAACTATCGGTGTAGTAAAAGAAGTTATTCCCTTATATGAACAAGCTAAACCTTTATGGAATAATGCTAAAACCGCTCTTAAAGTTTTAAAAGTTATGAATACCCCCGAAACTACCAAAAATCCTCCTTCTAAAAGTTCTTCTTTAAATAAAACAAAAGAAATAGAAAGTATTCCCTCTATTTCTGCTCCGCAATTTTTTCAATAATTTTTTGATAAAAATTAATTTCTTCTTCTAACTCTTTACTTGGATTTTTATAAAATATATCTTTATCTTTTTGTAATAAATATTCATAATAAGTTAAATTTTCATCTTTTATAAGACCATATTTATTAAGTTTTTTACTATGTCTTTTCTTACCCCTTAAAAATACCATAATCGTATAGTAATGTTTATCATAGATAACTGTTTCCTCTTGTAAATAAAAACCAATTTTATTTAAATAACTTCTTACTAATTCTTGATGATTATGACTAGATATAATAATTTTATTAATAGTTTGAAGTTTTTCTTTATCTTCCAAAATATGGATTATGGTAGAAGCTCCCATCCCTGCTATTACTAAAGTATCGTATTCGATAATGCTTGAAAAATTTATTCCATCACATAAAACAGTTTTAATAGGAGTATCATATTTAGCAAAATTTTTTTGAGCCATTTCTAAAGAGTAAGGATTAATATCGGTAGCTAAAATTTCTTTAACTTTAGCATATAAATAAATACTTAATAAACCATGGTCACATCCTACATCCACTACTTTATCCTTTGGTGCACAAAAACTAGCGATAGTTGCTAGTCTTTTCGATAATTTAATCATTTAGGAAATCCTTTAATTTTTTTGCCCGAGATGGATGTCTTAATTTTCTTAAAGCTTTAGCTTCAATTTGTCTTATTCTTTCACGGGTAACGTTAAATCTTTTACCAACTTCTTCTAGCGTATGACTAGTACCATCAATTAAACCGAAACGAAGTTCTAACACTTCTTGTTCTCTTTGTTGTAAAGTAAGCAAAACACTTCTTATTTCTTCTTTTAAGATTTCATTCGTCGCATATTCTTCTGGACTCATATTAGAAGCATCAGGCACAAAGTCACCTAGATGAGAATCATCTTCTTCACCGATTGGAGTTTCTAAAGATACTGGGTCTTGACTAATTTTCATAACTTCTCGTACCTTTTCCACCGAAATACCCATTTTAGCTGCTAATTCCTCATCTGTTGGTTCTCTATTTAATTCGAGTGTCAATTGTCTTTGAATCCGCGCCATTTTATTAATAGTTTCAACCATATGCACTGGAACTCTTATCGTTCTAGCTTGATCCGCTAAAGCTCTTGTAATCGCTTGTCTTATCCACCAAGTAGCATAAGTAGAAAACTTAAATCCTTTATCATAGTCGAATTTTTCAACGGCTTTCATAAGACCAATATTACCTTCTTGGATTAAATCTAAGAATAAAAGACCTCTTCCTACATATCTTTTGGCAATACTTACTACTAACCGTAAATTAGATTCAGCTAAAATATTTTTCGCTTCTTCATCCCCATCCACAATTCTTTTAGATAACTCTAATTCTTCTTCAGGTGATAACAAACTAATGCGTCCAATTTCTTTTAAATACATTCTAACTGGATCATTAATATTAACATCTTTAGTTATTTCTTCATCCGTTAAAACAATATCATCACCACTAGCATCCCCCGCTTCTTCTTCGCCTTCTTCTACTACAGTAATATTATTTTCTAACAATATATTATATAGTTCATCTAAAGAATCAGGGTCGACATCTAAACCTTTCAATTCTTCAGCTAGTTCTTCAAAAGTTAAAAAACCTTTTTCACTCCCCTTTTTAATTAACGCTGCTTCTCTTTCTTCTAAACTTTTAATTTGTTCCATTAGAACACACTCCTTTTTTAATTTCTGCTATTTGTTTCGCAATATTTATTTTTTTATTCATATCTATTTCATTTTTTAATTTATTTTTTAGTTCTTTAATCTGCTCTTCTTTTTGATTTTTCAAATAAACATTTACATAATCTTTAAATAATTCATCATTTAAATTTTCTTTAAATTCATTCGTAATCGCAATTATTTTATCATATTCTTCTTTTTTGTCAAAAACAAAACTTATAAAATCCGCAATATTTACATCTTTTTTTTCATTATAGTAATAAACAATATAGTTAGCAAGATTCCTATAGATTGGTTTGCTAAAATATCCAATATTTTTCTGATAAGCTTCAATATACTTTTTATCATTTAACATATAATATAAAATATGCTCGGCCGCAATATCACCACTTGATTTCTTTTCCGGAGCAACCACTTTAGGTGGTGTAAATACTTCTTGTTTAATATCTTTTAAATGTTGATATTCACTCATTTTTTTCTTTAAAATATTTAAATCGATATTATAATTATTACTTATTTCATTTAAAGTTACATTAACTTTAATTTCATCACTAACCGAAGATAAAGTTTCTAACACCCCATTAATATATAATGATAATTCGCTACTATTACTTAAATTTTTACCTTCTTTTAATTTTTGTAATTTAAATGTCAGTAAATCTATGGCATTACGATATTGTTCTTTAAAAGAATCAATACCTTTTTTTAAAATATATTCATCTGGGTCCTTTGCTTCAGTTAAAGTTATAATTTTTAAATCTAAGTTTTCTTTTTCCAATAAGTCCCCATTTAATATATTAGCTCGCGTCCCCGCATCATCATTATCTAAACATAAATAAATAGGAACTCGCAATTTTTTTAATAAACCAATCTGTTCTTTAGTTAAAGCAGTACCTTGTAAAGCTACCACATTTTTAATCTCATTTACGCTCAATCTAATAGCGTCCATAAACCCCTCTACTACTATTATACCCGAATTTATTTTGGCATACTTTTTAGCATTATGATAATTATATAAAGTATCTTTCTTTTTATA
>CANRME010000059.1 GCA_947631655.1 uncultured Bacilli bacterium
TTAAAAAGATATTTAAAATAAAATCAATTGGTAACACTAAACTAATTAGTGATAAGGGATAAATTACCATACTAATTAATGGTGTTAATAAAATATTTATTATTATACTTAAAAAATTTATTTCATAAAAATTACTTAAAGTTATTGGAACACTTCCTAAAAAACAAATTAAACTAATCATAAAAGTTTGGTATAACTTTCTTTTACCTCCTAATTTTTTAGAAATGTAAACAATTGTAAATGTTGTGACAAAAGAATAAATAAACCCAATATCATAAATATAAAAAGGATTAATTATAACCATGATAACAAAAGTTAAAAATAGTAAATTAATAGAACTTATTTTTAATTTAAATTCTTTATTTATTGCAAGAAGAATAAAAAATATTAGCGCTCTCGTTATCGAAGGCGTAAAATTAGCAAGAAAACTATAAAATAATAAAACTAAACTAATTATAAAATTTTTTACTTTACTATTTAATTTAAATACTGTTAATAAATAACCTAAAAAAACAGCAAAGAAAGATAAATGCATCCCCGATATGGCAAATAAATGACTCACCCCATTACTTTTAAAATTATCTAAAGTATTACTATCTAAATAGGTTTTATTCCCTAATAAAAAAGTTTGTAAATAATCTTTATTCCTACTTTTATTAATTTTTTCATTAACATAATTTTTTATTTTATAAAAAATATTATTATTTGTTTTAATTTTTATCTTACTAGCATTTAATACATAATAAATTTGATGTTCATATAAATATTTTTGATAATTAAAAATATTAGGTATCGTATTCTTTCGCGCCTTATTAAGACTTCCTTCTACCATTAAATAAGACCCATACTTTATATTCTTTAAATAATAATTCTTTTCTTCTTCACTAGCAAAATAATAAGTTAATTTTAGTTTTTCTTTTTCCTTCACCGTCGCACTTAAAAGATTACCATCTATTTTATAATCTAGAACCATAACTTTAAAATTATTGGTTTTACGATCATATTTACTATGGAATTTAAATAACTTCGTAATAAGTAAAACACTACATAAAGCAATTATAAATAAGATAAAGAAAAAGTATTTAGAGTGTAAGACGGTCTTTATTTTTTTCAAAAGTAGATACTCCAATTCCTTTAACATTTGTTATTTCTTCAATACTCGTAAAGGGAGTTGCATTACGATACTCAATAATACTTTTAGCTTTAGCTTCGCCTATTCCTGTTAAAGTCATAAGTTCTTCTAAAGTTCCCCTATTTAAAGATACTTTACCATTACTAGTATTCTCATTTTTACTTGTAATACTTCCTACACCTACTTTACTTTCACTTGATTGCTTATTATCATTTTTAGCACTTATAATGATTACCATTTCACTAACTAATTTTTGGCTTAAATTAATGTCCATTGTATCTGCATCTTCTTTTAACCCACCAGCTAATTTTATAGCATCATCGATAATCATTCCCTCTTCTACTTCATAAACTCCTGGGTTTACTACTTCCCCCTTAATATCGATTTTAAATTTTTCTTTCATTTCTTCCATATCTTCATCTTTAATCATTGTTTCTTCTTGGGGTATACTTATGTCTTCGATAACTTCCTCTTCTTTAGTATTATTTAATAAACAAAATAAACTAATAACCCCTATTAAACTTATTACTAAATATAATTTATATTTTAATAACCATTCTTTAACATTTTCCATTCCAATTCCTCCTTTAGTACTTTGCTAATTCTTTTGCTAATTCTTCCTTACTTGGTAAATGAAGTAAATATTTTGATAAATAAATTTCGCTATTTTTAGGTAGAGCAAATTCTACTATTGTTTTATCTTTTTCTTTAGAAAGTATTATACCTATTGTGTTATTCTCGTCTTCATCTTTCATATGTTTATCATAATAATTTATATAGGAATTTATCTGTCCTACATCTTTATGCGTGATACTTCCTCTTTTAAGTTCTATGATAATAAAACATCTTAATACACGATTATAAAATACTAAGTCCGTATAATATATTTCCTTATTTATTCTTATTGGTACTTCACTACCTACATAAGTAAAGCCTTTTCCTAATTCTAATAAAAATTCTTTTAAATGATTTATTATTTCTTTTTCTAAATCTTTTTCCTTATAATTTTTATCTAAATTAAGAAATTCTAAAACATAAGGATCTTTAATTAAATCTTTACTAGTATTTATAACATTACCTTGTACTGCTAATTTATTATCCTCATTAGATACTAATAACCTTTCGTACAAATGCGATTTAATCATTCTTCTTAAATCTCTTACTTCCCATTTTGAATTAATACATTCTTGTGCATAGAAATTTCTTATATCTTCTTCCTTTATTTTTAACAGTTCTAAATAATGACTCCAAGTCAATTGGGCAGACAATGTTTGCCCAATTGGATAGCATATATAAAATTTACGAACATATTTTAAAGTGCGTAATGAATAACCTTTTCCATAGTTTTTCATTAATCTTATAGAAAGATTTTCAAGTATATGTTCTCCATATTTTGCTCTAACTTTACCTTCTTGAAAATTAATTACAATATTTTTCCCAATATTCCAATAAAGCATTACTTTCTCAATATTAACAAAAGATACAATTCTTTTCCTACTATTTTCGATTAACGTTTTAATCTCGTTATACATCTTTTCTTCTAAATCTTTTTCGTTTAAATTTTCTACTTTTAACTTCTCCATAATTTTCACCCTCTATAATATATATTTGCAATTTACACCCCCATTTCCTTTTTTTTCAGTGAATTTTTTTTAAAAAATTTTTTAAAACATAAAAAAATTCCCAAATCTATGGGAATTATTGTAAAAATAACTGAATCACAATTGGGGACAAAATTATAAGCATCATTAAAGGTACAAAAAATATTACCGAAACAACACTTATCTTAATTGGCATTTTCGCAATTGATGCTTTAACATCCAATAATTTCTTTTCTCTTAAATAATCTACTTGGTTATATAAACTTTCCACAATATTATTACCAAATATACAAGATTCAGTAATATTTAAAATAACGTTATTTACGTGTTCACTAGGAATCCTTTGTTTCATATCTTTTAACGCTTCTACTAAACTTTTACCAAGGCCTACTTCACTTAATGTTTTCTTAAATTCGTCTCCAAGCTCTCCCCTAACATTACTTGCGGTCATATCTAAAGCGCCTTTTAAGTTCCTTCCACTTTCAATCGTAAGCGCTAATACTTCAAAAAAGAATAGTGCTTCATCCTCTAATTTTTCTTTTCTTTTTTTAATTTTACTATCTAAGCAAATATACTCCATACCATAATGAAACAATATGGTAATAATCGGTGCTAAAATATAACCATATTCACTAACTACTAATATTAAACCAAAAATAATTAAACCTAATACTAATCTTATATTTAAAAAATCAATAGCATTATAATTAGAATTTACTCCTAAAAGTTTTATCTTCTTATTAATTTTATTAATGGTTTCAGTTTTATAAATTTTTCTTACCAAACTATTTCTTTTCATCTTAAATATCCACCTTCAATATTTTCTTAATTACCAAAACATAAATCATGAATATTATTAAAATGATAAATAATACTATTAATCCTACTGGTGTTGTAATAAGGGGTAAAAAGTAAGTTGGATTTAAAAAACTTATTAAAGCGACAAAAGCAAAAGGTAAAATTGTAAGTACCCGATAAACAAAAACTGAAGAAGCCGTCATACTTTCTAACTCATCACGTAATTTTTTCTTATCATAGAATGTCTTTTCAATTGATGAGAAAACTTTCACGATATTTCCTCCGGTTTTATTAAGTAAAGTTAGGGAACTTGCTATATACTTAGCATCCTCTAGTTTTATCCGTTCATAAAACCGGTTAAATACAACTTCTAAACTTAAGCCATAAGTCATATCCATATAAATTTTGGAAAATTCATCTCTAATCGGCCCATCTAACTCTCTTTTTACAATTTCAATTGCTTGCATAATATTTCTTCCGGATTTAAAACTATTATTCATAATAATAATCGCTTTAAGTAAGTCTTCTCCTACTTGTTTCCGTTTCTTTAAATATTCTAAATGCAATACTAAATCTGGTAAGAAAAAACCCACTAAGAAAACCAAGACAAAGAATAAAAATCCCACTTCAATATATTGAAACATTACCGTTAAGACACTTAACGCTACTAAACTAATGCTTATTAAGAATTTCATGGCGACATAATCTATACCACTTTTGAAATCCCTTTGTTCATAAGTAATATATTTTTCATAATGTTTGGCATAATTAGACAAAACTTTGCTTTTCTTAAAAAAATTACCTAGTTTATGAATTAACTTCCAAATAAAATTTTCTAATTTTTCAAAATAACTAGATTCATAAGAAGATACTGAATAAATAGCAAATTTACCTAATCTTTTTTCTCTTTTTATGGCTTTTTGCGATTTTAAAAGATAGATAATTATTCCTAGTAATACTAAGATACTTATCACTTGCACCACAAAAATATCTAGTATAAATCCACCATTATTCATATTATTCACCTCTTTTTTTTACTTTTTAAACCCCTCAAACATATCATCTACTTCATGAATTCCTCTTGATTTTAATTTTTTCATAACTTCCGGAACTCTTTTATATAACACATATTCGCCATCTACTTCTCCTGATTCCGTTAAACCTTTTTGGTTAAAAGCAAATATTTCCTTTAATTCTAATTCGTCATTAGAAAGTCCCACTAGTTCACAAATACTCGTAACTTTTCTTTTACCATCACTCATTCTATCGATATTAATTACTAAATCAATAGCATTGTTAATATATTCTCTTACCGCTCTAATTGGAATATCTAAATTACTCATTAAAACCATAGTTTCTAATCTATTTAAGGCATCAATTGGTCCATTAGCATGTAGTGTTGTTAAAGACCCATCATGACCCGTATTCATCGCTTGTAACATATCAAATGCTTCTTTTCCCCGAACCTCACCAACAATTATTCTATCAGGTCTCATCCGAAGCGAATTTCTTACTAAATCTCTTATCGTAATTTCACCCTCACTATCATAATTAGTTGTTCTCGTTTCTAACGAAATAACATGTTGTTGATTAAGTTTTAATTCTGCAGCATCTTCAATGGTGATAATTCTTTCGTGGTCACTAATAAAGCCACTTAAAATATTTAAAAGCGTTGTTTTACCACTACCAGTACCACCACAAACAATTATATTAAGTTTCCCCTTCACACAAGCATCCATAAATCTCGCCATATAAGGAGTAACACTCCCAATTCGAATTAAGTCATCTATTGATGTCATGGTATCTTTAAACTTTCTTATGGTCATGACTGGTCCTTTGGTACTTAAAGGAGGTATTACGGCATTAATCCGACTTCCATCTTTTAATCTTGAATCAACCATTGGACTTGATGCATCAATCGTTCTGCCCATCGGCTCAATAAGCCTTTGAATCGTTCTTATAATATGTTCATCATTAATAAATGATACACTATCATCTTTAATTAACTGCCCATCTATTTCAATGTAAATATCATCTGGCCCATTAACCATAATCTCCGTAATATTTTTATCTTCTAATAATTCTGTTAAAGGTCCATACCCATTTATTTCATTATCAATTAAATTATATAAGTGGCTTCTTTCTAAATTACTTAAATCATACCCCTCAATCGTGCTATCTATCTCATCATTAATAAATTGATTCAATAACTTATCTTCTGGTATTTCTTTATCAATTAAATTTTCTACAATCTTAGTTCGTAAATCATCTAATAACTTTTTATCTTTAAATACCTCATAATCGGTAATTACTTTACTATCTAATGGTTTACTTTTGATATCAAACTCTTCTACTAAAGAATGCTTTTTCATTTATCTTCCCCTCCTTTACTAAGTTCTACTGCTATATCATAAAGAGTGGAAATATCACTACCATATATTCTTGAAGCTCTCTTATCTAATGTAATAATTTTTCCTTCCATAATATATTTATCTATATCTTTAATAAAGAACTTCTTACTTAAACTATAATCAATATTGGTTTTTAAAATATTTTTAATATCAAACAAACTAAAATATTCTTTAAAAGGATCTCTACTATTATTTAATACTACTTTATAATTATTTAAATTTAAATCTTTAAATATACTTATAATACTTTTCATATTCTTTAAATCTAATGGATCATTACTTACTAAAAATAACACTTTATCTACTTTATCTAACATAAATAAATTAATATCATTTAACATATGATTAGTATCTATTAAAACAATATCGTATAAAAATAATGCTCTTTCTATTAAAAGTTCAATATATTTAGCATCTATCTTACCAGCTTGTCTAGGGTCTTTTGGGCTAGGTAAAACACTAATATAATCATCATATTTGTATATATAATCCGTAAAATTATGATACCTATTATTCATAATATCATCAATACAATTATAAATATTTTTATCAAAATCTAGATTAAGAGCAGTAGCAATTCCTCCGCCATATAAATCTAAATCGATTATTAAAGTTTTCTTTTGTAATAACTCATAAGTACCAGCGAGATTCAAAGTCATAATAGTTTTACCTACTCCCCCTTTACCTCCAAATACTGCAATACCTATACCTTTTTTACTACTAGCCATATTATCCCTCTATTCTACTTTAAACTTTATTTTATCATTCTCTTTATACCCTGTTACTTTTGCGCTTATTTCATATTCTTTAATACCCACTACATTACCAAAAATACTATCTATTTTACTTTTAACTTCTATACTTAAATTATCATTTCTACTAACTTTATAATCTGTATATTTAATTTCATTATCTTTTAAATATTCTTCTACTTTACTATCACTTATTTCTTCATCATAATACTTATCTATTATTACTTTACAAGTACTTATTAACTTACTTCTTCCAATATACATAAGTCCGGTATCTACTAAATAAGATACTCCCAAAATAATTACTGGTAAAATAATAATAAATATTACTAACGTCTGTCCCTTATTATTCATAACTAATCACTTTCTTTGCTGTTACTTTATAAGGATTATTAAGGAGAAGATTAAGCCCTGGAGTGAGTACTTCTACTCCCTTACTTAAACTAATTATTATTTCTTCATCATTATTATTAGTAATTTCTACTTCAATATCTTTACCAATTTCTTTTTCAATTTCCTCGTAGGTATAATCATCTTCATAAAAACCTACTACATCATATAATGTATCTTCCAATCTATTCTTATTAATCATTATTCTCCCAATATCTATTAAACTCATAAGTATTAATAAAAGTATTGGTAAAATAATAACAAATTCAACCAGTGCTTGACCCTTTCTATTCATAATATCCCTTATTTCATTACTTCTTCTAATTTTTTATCGACACATTTACCTTCCCCCGGTTTATCTCCCTCTTCATACTCTTTATCTACCATCGAACAAGAAGTTTTTGTTATAGAATCTTTTAAATATCCTCCAAAATAATTTACCAAACTTATCGTAATAACACTAATTATTGCAATAATTAAAACATACTCAATTAAAGCTTGACCACGTCTTCCCATAACGTCACTTCCTACTCTAATATAATAATAAATTAATTCACAAAAAAAGTCAATGAATAAGGTTCATTTGTTAATCCTTTTTAGAAATGTCAGTCTAAGTTTTTTTAAAATGTCAGTTTATTACATGATAGAATATACTTCC
>CANRME010000060.1 GCA_947631655.1 uncultured Bacilli bacterium
CTCTACCCTTAGTCTTCATCTTTACGATACTCTTTTTTTGCTTCCATCATTATAGTAGATATTTCTGTTTCAATTTCTGGTAAAGCATGTTTATCAATATTAGTTAAATAAACTACTTCTTTCACCGTATCAATCGTAACTTTACCAAATATTAAGCCACTATAAATCGTTAAATCATTATATAAATCGGGAGTTATAGAATAACAATAATATCCAAATACTACTCTTTTTTGACCAATTAAAATTCTTTTATTAGTAAGTGCTACTACACAAGTAGAAAAAACATCAAATAAACTATCATTTTTTTGACCTGGAAAAGCATATAAAACTATTTCATCAGGATTTAAATGTCTTTCGACTACTTCACTATGTTTTTTTAATCTATGCCAAGTAATTCCATGATGGTATTTACTTAAATATTCACTTATCTTTTTATATACTACACCCATATTTTCACTTCCTAACCCTTATTTTAAACCATTTTATTAAAAATATAAAGTATTAATGTAGTAATATTAAAACCATTCCTATAACAACAATTATTATTAACAATATCGCTATATATATTGGAACATTACTTATTTTTTCTTCACTTTCATCATAATTAATAACTATATTATCTTCTTCATGATTAACTAAAGGTTCGTAATTTTGATATTTTTGCATTATTTCACTAGTTTTGTTAACTACCTTTAAATTAACATTCGTTTTAGTAAGCACTAAATCTATTTTACTAACTCTACTCTTATCTATTTCATTATCTAATACTAATAAATCATCCAATCTAGTAGATATTGCTTCTTTAATTTTACTACTATTATCTAAAGAACTATTAGCATCTACTATTAAATTAATACATTTTTCATATACACTACGATTATCAATAATACTTCTTACTAAAGCTTTAATATAATCATAATAGTTATTAAAAATACTTTTTAATAATTTCATATACTCTATTTTAATTCCATTTAAAACGTAATCATTACTAACTTTTCTATTATAACTATTAAGTAATGTAATATTTACTTTATCTTTTATTTTATCTACTAAAAAGCCATAACTATCAGTATTTCTTTTGGTATTTAAAGTAATATAATCTAAAATAATTATCTCTAAAAATTTCTTTAATAATCCTTCTTTTTCTTTATCATCTAAATTATATTTCTTAGCAATACTATGAATACTAACTTCAATTAAATTAATAATATCTTTTTCACTTTGTACTTCTTTATTTTTAACAATATATAAATAATCTTTTAAAAATACTGGTAAAGTAATAATTCCTCTTTTAACTTCTTCTACTAAATTAGTTATAACCTCTTCCCCAGTAACTAAAATATCTCTCTCTTTTTGCGTACTTATACTTATTAATGCTTTATTACCCGATTCGTTATATAAGTAATATGCTAAAGGAGCATTTATATTAAATAAATTATAAATTTCACTAGCTATTAAATTAATACTTAACTCATCTTCTTTAGAAACATATATATGAGCCATTATTTTACTACTATTATTTAAATATAAATAACAAGGTATATTACTATCATTACTTTGTAATAATTCAATATCAACTAAACCAACTTTTTCTTTACCCTTTTTTACTTCTCTTAAATAATATTTATTTGTATCTATAAATTGTTTCGTTATTTCTTCTTTTTTCATAACTACCACTTCTTTAGTTTATTATAAACTATAATAGAGTTTAATGACAAGAACAAATTATTAATCTATTTATCTAATTTAAGCATTAAATAGGAATATATTACTATAAATATTGTTACTATAAATAATAACAATTTAAATACTATTTGACTATTAAATAAGCTAGCTATAAATAAAACTATATAACCTATTATTCTTGAAACGTTTAAACACACTTCAGACATTACTTGGTGTTCTACTAGATAATTATTAACAACTTTTTTATCTTCATTAACTATTTCATATCTTTTTGTTTCTGCCTTATTTATAAGTAAAATTAAACTAACACTATAAAATAAATTATAAATAATTATTGTAAATTTATTGATATCTACTAAAAGAAAAATTGTACTTATAAACATTAATACTGTGCTTATTTTAATAATGTTTTTATTATTGCTTAACTTTCTTTGAAAAATATATACTGATAAAATTGAAAATATAGAAAAGATAGTAGTTAATATCCCTAAATTTAAAGCTGTTTTAAAGGTCATTACAATTAATATTGTAATTAAAGTATCAAACAAATAATTTATTATTCCATCACATGCTATAAGTTTATAAAAATATTTAAATTTATTATTACCTTTTATATATAAAATATAGTCTTTCAAATTATATTTGTTTGTATTTACCTTTACTTTATCTTTAATGAGTAAAGAAAAAGAAAATTGAATAATAGATAAGATAAGAATTATTTTAGCAATATATGAAAATGATGTTACTTCAATAGAGATACCCAAGATAAATGGTACAATAATTTTTAATATTTTACTTAATATTGATTTTAACGAAACAAAGTTATTTGCTTCATCTTTAGTATATTCTGTAATTAAAGAGTGTCCTGCTAACCAAAAGAAACCTTGAACTATTCCATAAAAAGAACCTAGTAAGATATAATAATTAACAATCTTTTCTTTTAATAACGCAATTAAAAGTATATAAGCACAATACATGATAATACCTATTCGAAAAACAACCACCTGAGATTTATTTTTTACAATTCTTCCCAAAAATAAAAAGCTTAGCATTATAAAAATAAAGGTTATAATATAATAAACAGAGATTAATCTATAATCATAATTAGTTAAAGTAATAAAATACGCTACCATAAAAGTATTTAAAAACATATATAAAACACTATTTATACATGTACATCCTAATAACCCTATTATACTTTTATTTTCGTTTCTTATTATTTTCATTATACTACTCCCTAATTCGTTTTATATTTAAACCAAACTAGTTTTTCTCTTATATTTCTTTCTAAATTCATTATAAACTATAATAGAGTTTAATAGCAATAAAAAAATTTGAATATAAAGTTTGCAAGTTTACAACTATTGATTAGTGAATCATTAAGAAGTATAATTATTTAGGAACATTTGATGTGAGTGTCATCCTCCAATCTTTAAAAAAGAAAGGAGGTAGATATTGATGAAAACTAAGAGCTTTATTATCAAAGTTCTAAAGCTCATTGCTATCATTTTGCTACTTTCTACTTTATTAGTTTTAGCAACAAAAATAGACACTCATCAACCATGATAGAGTGTCACTCACTTTTATAGAGGAGACATTCAATTGCGAATCAAATGTTCCTTTTTTATTTTATGCAGATTCCTCTTGCAAATACATAATAGCATAAAAAAAGCTTTTTGACAAGCTATCTATATATTTAAAAATTTACTTTCTAATTGGTGTTCACAATAGGACTTGAACCTACAACCTCTTCCTTCGGAGGGAAGTGCTCTATCCAGTTGAGCTATGTGAACATAGTTAGATTATACAATAAAAAGCCAAAGAAAAAAAGTAGCAAATCTACTTTTATTTTAAAAGTATTAGGATTGATATTTATGAAGAAAAAAGATTTACTAATCTCATTTCTAATATTAATTATCATTTTATTAATAGTTTCTATCATGACACTATGTATAAAGAAATAGCACTCAATCTGGCGTAGATTAAGTGCTTACCACATCATGGAAAGTGCTCAACTCAGACAAGTTAAGTCTTCCCTTTTTTATTTTATGCAAGTATCATGCACAAATACATAATAGCACAAAAATAGTATTTTTACAAGTATTTACCCTAATCTACTTTTGTACTCCATAAATCATGTTTATTACAATAACTATAAATAACCATCCCTGGTTCATAAGGAACACTAAATTCTAGCTTTTCTGTATATTTAAATTCTTTAGTTATTGTATAATCCTTATATTCTACAAATAAGTAAGCTATAAAATGTTCTTCTTCCATTACATGATTAACGGAAATAACTACTTTATCTCCTTCTTTTTTATAATTTGGAACATGTTTCTCGTGTGCTGCATCTACCGTATTAGGTTCTAAAGTTTCCATAACCTCATCACAACAATTAATATCACAAGGACAATGACATTCCTTTAAAACACTAACTAAAGCTCCACAACTACGACACTTTTTAATAATCATATTTTTTCACCTCAAATATATTATAACTATAATTATTTAAAATTTAAAGTCTTTTCTAAAGCTAATTTCTCTCTATCATAACTTTCACGATATTTTTCTAAATAACTTTCATAATTTTTCTTAAAATCCTCTAATTTAAAATTTTCCACTATATTATTACTTAACTTATTTCTAAATATTTCTAACTCCTTCTTAACCGTTTTAAGAAATCTTTCATCACATATAGTTGTTAAATATTCTAAGTATTCTTTTACTCTATCTATCTCTTCTAAAGTTATAACTCCCTCTTTAATTATTGATAATACAAACCCTTTTACTTCTATTTCTTCACCTTTATTATCTTTTACTTTATAATCGCATTTAAGTTTTTTATCATCTTTTGTAATAGCTACACTATATGTATCTAAATTATTAAAAGATTCAAAATAAATAACTGACCTATAATCTGAAAAATTATTTTTATAAAAATTCTTATTCATCGTAAAAGGTAAATAATTTTCTACAAATTTATTATTATCTAAAACACATATTCCTCTAAGATGAAACAAACTATAAAAAGACTCTATCGCTTGTATTCCATAAATTATATTTTTTTTATTTATATTATAAAAATATTTATTAAAACTAACATCATTACTATACAAATTTTCTTCTTTAAAAAAAGTATTCATATAGTTACGATAAGTATTACTATATACTACTCTTTTATCTACATAATATCTTATACTAAAAGTTTCATGTTCATGGGAAAATATTTCCATTGTATTAGGATGTTCTACTTCCACTTCTAAAATAGTATCATTATCATAAACTAAAATATTCGTCCTTACTAATTCTCTTTTATAATTATTATAAGCATAAGAATATTGATATAGAACATTTCCTTTTCTAAGACTTACTTTCCTCCCATAAATATTCCCTAATTCTGTATCTTTAGCTTTATAGGTATCATTAGTTTTTATATCTTTTAAGACAATGCTCATTTCTTCCATATCTAAATTTTCTACTATATAATCTTTAACACGAGAAGTATCTATTGGTAACGAAAATAAAAATTTTAAAGAAATAATATCATTTTTATTTATATTATCTTTCATCTGTTTAATAATTATAGGTATCATAAATTATTCCTTTTTAAAACTAATCTTGGATTTAAAGATAAACTATCTAAATTCACATCTCCCTCAAATACTTCGGATGCCGTTCCTTCCATAAATAAGTGATTCCCCTCTTTAGTAATTAAAAGATTCCCTCCTAAAAGACGCACCATTACCGCATTTATTTTAGAATGCGTTTCCATATAAGCAAAAGCACTAGCACAAGCTCCTGTTCCACAAGATAAAGTTTCACCGACACCTCTTTCATAAACCCGCACTGCTATTTCTCTATCTCCAAGTACTTTTACAAACTCCACATTTGTCCGATTAGGACGATAATAACTGGCCCCTTCAATACTCATTCCTGAAGTTCTTAAAACATAATCTGATAATTCATCTGTAAATATTACAGCATGTGGGTTTCCTACTCTAACGTCAATTACTTCATAATCTTTATTATAACTATTTATAATATGCCGTGCTTTTTCTAAAGAAAAAACTTCCCCATTATGTAACGTCGGAGCCCCCATATCTACTTTAACACTTTCTACTTTTTCATTCTTAATATTCAAAGTTAAATATTTAATCCCTGCTAAAGTTTCGATACTTAATTCTTCCTTGTTAGTTATATGATTATCATAAAGATATTTCCCCACGCATCTTATCCCATTACCGCACATTTCCGCTTCGCTACCATCGGCATTAAAAATTCGCATCTTAAAGTCGGCCACCAAAGAAGATAAAATAACAATTATCCCATCTCCTCCAATACCGAAATGGCGATCCGATAAAACTTTGGCTAAATAAGAAAGATTAGGTATTTGTTTATCTATTAAATTTAGATAGATATAATCATTACCTAATCCATGCATTTTTGTAAATTTAATATATATCACCTCAATATAATCTTAAAAATATTGAAGTAAAAATATACCAATAAATTTATAATGTTAAAGCTTTAATATATGGTTCAGCAAACTCTTCTTCTTTGGCAAAAGTATTTCTTATCACCATATTTTTTTCACTATAATTGTAGTTAAATTCAAAATAAATAATTAAGATTTTCATTCTTTCTACAAAACTTAAATCCTCATAAAACTTTACCATATCTTGGTTATTTAATATCGCTTCTTTTAATTTATGAAAAATTTCATTATCTTTACAAGTGACAAAATTATAAATAAAGAAATTCTTTAATATCTCCATAACCAACTTACAATAATATTTATAGTTATCAATCTTTATATTTTGCATCTCTTTTATCGCTCTCGATGGCCCTTTTTCCGTAAAATTAGCATAAATTATACTTTTTAAACATTCATAATCACTATGTTCATAATCATTAGCCATCTTTTCTAATTTATAATACGGATTCCATTTTCTTTCTATCTCTTCATTAAATTTTACTTTAACATCCGATTTCGTTATCCCATACATCGCAATCATTGGATCAATTAAAATATCTATTATACTATCATCCCATTCTATTAGGTTTAATAAAACATCTAAATCAATATCTTCATCATCAATTCCCCAATGATATTTTTTAGGTTTCGCAAGTTTTTTATTAAGTTCTTCTAAATTTAAATGATCTAAATATAAAAATGATATAATCTTTGCATAATTATCGTAACTTTTATTTTTAATATCTTGTATTTTTTCTTTAATTTTTTCTTGACAAGCTACAATAAATTCCGGACTTAAACCCTTTTCATTATCATAGTTAGCCACTTCATTTAACAAATAATTTCTTATTAAAATACTAGGTTTTATTATCTTTACTTCCATAATTTTACCCCAACTTTCTCCCTTATTAATTTATGAACACTCACCTCATGAGTTAATGCCCTATCAATTAAGTATGACGGGAAAAAAATGTCATATTTCTCTTCGCATTCTCTTAAAACTTCTTCCATCTCTAAATTCATAAATTTATCTAACAATTCTTGTAAATAATAATACTTATCTAATAACTTTGGTAAATCTTGAAGCACTTGACAATATAGTTCCCCATGCTTTTCTAAAAACATAACTCCATCTATCGCCGGATGTTTTAAATCATTATACATTAAATATGAAAAAGCAAACCCTGTAACTCTTTCCAATTTTAAAGAATCTCCATTAAATAATAAAGTGTTTTGAAAACGGCAAGGATTTCCCATTATAATATCTACTATTACTACTTTAAAAATATCTTTAACTAATTCAACATTGTGATATTTATTATAAATACTCTCTATATAATTATATAAATTATTTCTATTAGTTAAACTGCCACCAGTAATATAATTTTCTTTCATTTCCTCATATAAAACCCCATAATCATTATTTTGTTTACCAATTATTATTCCTGGCACAGGAAGTCCAAATTCTTTAGCTAAAGTATTCCCTACAATTTCATTAGCTATCATTGGTTCTCCTTTGTATTTTACAAAGTTTTTATCTTCGTTAATTTGAGTTACTTTTTT